>CAJURK010000060.1 GCA_910588745.1 uncultured Dorea sp.
TGGTGGGCGGTACTGCGGTATCGCTCATTATTTTTCAAATCTTTATGAAATCCATAAAATTAGCAATACCCACTCCGTTTAATTTATCCGTTTGAGGCTGTTCGGTCACACCCTCTCGCTCTGCCATCTGTTTTACCAGCCGAACAAGCATATCTTCAGCCTGCTTGTCAATGTCAGCAAGGTAGCCATACAGCTTACCGCTTGTTAGTAGATTGGTGTAGAACACCTTTCTGCGCTGCTTGATGCGCCGAAGGTGTCGTTGCCCCATATACCGATAGAATTTGTTTCATTTTCGTTTGGTAGGACAAGGCCGGGTAAATAATAATCGCCTTGGAGGGTATAACTGATACCGGTTCTTTCATCAATGTAATGCTGTTTCATTTCTGTAATCCTCTGAATATATTGATTTTCCTACAACCAATCATTCTGACTGATTACAAAAGTCCAAGGGAGACAACTTCCTTGCGAAGTGCCTCTCTTACGCGAACTTTTTTGTATGGGAAAAGAAACAAAAATTAGTGGGTAATGACTGGACTTTTTATAGGTCAGAGGATATAATAATTACATACGTCGAAAATTATTTATACTCATTTGGGTATAGCGGAACGCGGCCGTTTGGGACAGGCGTTCCGGCAGGAAAAATATTTTCAATTTTAAGGAGGAACAAGAAAAATGGCGAGAAAAATGAAGACCATGGATGGTAATCATGCAGCGGCTCACGCTTCCTATGCTTATACTGATGTTGCAGCGATTTACCCAATTACACCATCGTCTGTTATGGCGGAGGCTACAGACGAGTGGGCGACTCAGGGCAGGAAGAACATCTTTGGGAGGGAAGTACAAGTTACAGAGATGCAGTCGGAGGCGGGAGCGGCAGGTACTGTTCACGGCTCACTGGCAGCGGGAGCTTTGACGACTACTTATACAGCTTCGCAGGGTCTGCTTCTTATGATTCCAAATCTTTATAAAGTTGCGGGCGAACAGCTTCCGGGCGTATTTAACGTATCCGCGCGTGCGCTTGCAAGCCATGCATTATCTATTTTCGGAGATCATTCAGACGTATACGCATGCCGTCAGACAGGTTGCGCGATGCTCTGCGAATCCAGCGTACAGGAGGTTATGGATTTGACGCCGGTTGCTCACTGCGCGGCAATCAAGGGACGTATTCCATTTATCAATTTCTTTGACGGTTTCCGTACCTCTCATGAGATCCAGAAGATCGAGACATGGGATTATGAGGATTTGAAAGAAATTGTTGATATGCATGCAATCGACGCATTTAGAAAGCATGCGCTGAATCCGAATCATCCTTGCCAGAGAGGTTCCGCTCAAAATCCGGACATCTTCTTCCAGGCAAGAGAGGCATGCAATTCTTATTATGACGCTATGCCGGCAATCGTTCAGGAATACATGGACAAGGTAAACGCGAAGATCGGCACAGATTACAAACTGTTTAATTATTATGGAGCCGCCGACGCAGAGAGAGTCATTATTGCTATGGGTTCTGTATGCGACACCATTGATGAGACGGTTGATTACCTTATGGCGGCAGGCGAGAAGGTCGGCGTTGTAAAGGTTCGTCTTTACAGGCCGTTCAGCGCTTCCGCATTGATTGATACAATTCCGGATACGGTTAAGACGATTTCCGTATTAGACAGGACAAAAGAGCCGGGTGCGCTTGGCGAGCCATTATATCTGGACGTTGTCGCAGCGCTTAAGGGTTCTAAGTTCGATGCGGTTCCGATTCTTTCCGGACGTTATGGCTTAGGTTCTAAAGATACTACGCCGGCAGAGATCGTAGCGGTATTCAAGAACACGGAGAAAAAAGTATTTACCATCGGCATCGTGGATGATGTTACGAATCTTTCGCTGGATTCCGGCACGCCGCTTGTTACCACGCCGGAGGGAACCATCAACTGTAAGTTCTGGGGACTGGGAGCAGACGGTACGGTAGGTGCAAACAAGAACTCCATCAAGATTATCGGCGATAATACCGACATGTACGCACAGGCATATTTTGATTATGACTCCAAGAAATCCGGCGGTGTGACCATGTCTCACCTGCGTTTTGGAAAGAGTCCGATTAAGTCCACTTATCTGATTCATAAGGCTAACTTTGTGGCATGCCACAATCCGTCCTATGTGAACAAGTATAATATGGTACAGGAGCTGGTAGACGGAGGAACATTCCTTCTGAACTGCCCATGGGATATGGAAGGTCTTGAGAAGCATCTTCCGGGACAGGTTAAAGCATATATCGCTGACCACAACATCAAGTTCTACACCATCGACGGAATCAAGATCGGTAAGGAGATCGGTCTTGGCGGACGTATCAATACCGTGCTTCAGTCAGCGTTCTTCAAGCTGGCAGCGATTATTCCGGAGGCAGAGGCGATCGACCTGATGAAGGCTGCCGCTAAGGCTACCTATGGAAGAAAGGGCGACAAGATCGTTCAGATGAACTATGACGCCATCGACGCAGGCGCTAAGCAGGTAGTTGCAGTAGATGTTCCGGCAGGCTGGAAAGACTGTGAGGACGAAGGCTTGTTCACGCCAGAGGTAAAGGGCGGAAGAGAAGACGTTGTTGCATTTGTTAAGAATGTACAGGCTAAGGTGAACGCTCAGGAAGGTAATTCACTTCCGGTATCTGCGTTTACAGACTATGTAGACGGCTCTACCCCATCCGGATCTTCCGCATACGAGAAGCGCGGCATTGCAGTAGATATTCCGGTATGGAAGGCAGAAAATTGTATCCAGTGTAACCGCTGCGCTTATGTATGTCCGCATGCGGTTATCCGTCCGGTAGCGCTTACAGAGGAAGAGGCTGCAAAGGCTCCGGAAGGCCTTAAAACTCTTGATATGATTGGTATGCCCGGCATGAAGTTTACCATGACGGTATCGGCTTATGACTGTACTGGCTGCGGTTCCTGTGCAAACGTATGTCCTGGCAAGAAGGGCGAGAAAGCGCTTGTTATGGAGAACATGGAAGCAAATGCCGATTCACAGGTTTACTTTGATTTTGGAACAGAGATTCCGGTTAAGCCAGAGGTAGTTGCGAAGTTTAAAGAGAATACTGTTAAGGGAAGTCAGTTCAAACAGCCGCTTCTTGAGTTCTCAGGCGCATGCGCAGGCTGCGGCGAGACACCTTATGCGAAACTGATTACACAGTTATTCGGGGACAGAATGTATATTGCTAACGCGACGGGATGTTCTTCGATCTGGGGTAACTCTTCACCGTCTACGCCTTACACTGTAACTCCGGAGGGCAAGGGGCCGGCATGGTGCAACTCCTTGTTTGAGGATAACGCTGAGTTTGGTTACGGTATGTTGTTGGCGCAGAATGCTCTGAGAGAAGGACTGAAGGCTAAAGTTGAACAGGTGGCTGCTTCCGACGAGGCTTCTGAGGAAGTAAAGGCCGCATGCGGCGAATGGCTTGATACCTACGGAAGCGGCGTTACAAACGGCACGGCTACAGACAAGCTGGTTGCAGCGTTGGAAGGGTGCGGCTGCGAGACCTGCAAAGATATCGTGAAGAATAAAGATTTCCTTGCAAAGAAATCCCAGTGGGTATTCGGCGGTGACGGATGGGCATACGATATCGGTTTCGGAGGAGTTGACCATGTGCTTGCAAGCGGCAAGGATATTAACGTTATGGTATTCGATACCGAGGTTTACTCCAATACAGGCGGACAGTCTTCTAAGGCTACCAAGACCGGCGCAATCGCTCAGTTCGCGGCAGGCGGCAAGGAGATTAAGAAAAAAGATCTGGCTAGTATCGCTATGAGTTACGGATATGTATATGTTGCGCAGATTGCTATGGGCGCTGATTTTAACCAGACGGTTAAAGCAATTGCAGAGGCAGAAGCTTATCCGGGTCCATCGCTCATCATTGCTTACGCTCCATGTATCAATCATGGTATTAAGAAAGGTATGAGCAAGGCGCAGACCGAGGAGCAGTTAGCGGTAGAGTGCGGTTACTGGAACAACTTCCGGTTTAATCCTGCGGCAGAGGGCGGCAAGTTTACGCTTGACAGCAAAGAGCCTAAGATGGAAGGATACAAAGACTTCCTGAATGGAGAGGTTCGCTACAACGCTCTTGCAAGATTCAATCCTGAGAAGGCTGAAGTGATGTTTGCCCAGAACGAGAAGGAAGCGAAAGAAAGATACGAGTATCTGAAGAAGCTTGTTACTCTGTACGGAGCAGAATAGTAGGAATGATAGAGACCATACTCCTGCAGGAAGCGGTAAGCTTTCTGCAGGAGGGTTTATGAAAAGCAATGGAACATAGTATGTGAAAGCCCGCTGGCGAAAGCCGACGGGTTTTTTGAAGAGGAAATGGGATGCTTCTGTTACAACAAATGATTGTATTATTTATCTATATGCTGCTGGGATATTATGGCAGTAAAAAAGGTGCGCTGGATGTAAAAGCGGGAAAAATATTGTCGTGGATCGTAATCAATATCGCAAATCCGGCGTTGATTTTGAACTCGGCCGTCGGCGGCAATGGAAAAGCGGCGGGTAGGGAACTTGTAAGCACAGCGGTGATCGCAGTTGTGATGTATACGGCTCTATTGATACTGGCATGGTTTGCGCCGATTGTGTTTCGTGCGTCAGAGGATGAAAAAGGAATATATAAGTTGATGACAACTTTTAATAATATAGGATTTATGGGATTTCCGGTGATTGCAGCTGTGTATGGAAATGAGGCTTTGCTGTATGCGGCTATTTTTACTCTGCCGTTTAATGGGTTGATCTATACGTATGGGATTGCGATGGTAAGGGGGCGGGACGCGGAAGGAGAAGGCTTCCAATGGAAACGGATATGGAATATAGGGGTGGTCTCCTGCCTGATAGCGGTTGCGCTGTATCTGTCGTCAGCGCCGATTCCTCAGTTTGCCGCGACGGCAATTGTAGGACTTAGCGGTCTTACCGGGCCTTTGAGCATGATGGTGATAGGGATTTCACTGTCCGATATTCGTTTAAAAGAACTGTTTTTGGATGGGAAGCTTTTGGCATATGCGGCGGTAAAGCTGCTTGTGATTCCAGTGGCCGGCACGCTGATTATCCGTCGGTTTGTTGACAATGAGGTTTTGGTGGCCGTCTGCATGATCATGCTTGCAACGCCGGTAGCCAGTATGGCGGTAATGCTTGCGGGGCAGTATGACCGCAATATAGAGCTGGCGTCTAAGGGGGTTGCGCTTACGACGATTTTATCAGTAATTACCATACCGGCCGTATCATGGCTCGTGTTGTAAGACCAATGGCGTCAGCGGCTAAAAACAAACATAAGGAGAGGTTTGACGATGAAAGGGAAACATTCAGAGGAACTTAAGACGGCCGGGAGGATACTGCAGAAAGCAGACCCCCTGTATGTGATGATATCGGATGCTACAAGGCTGCCGTTTATAGAATGCGACGAGGAGACCTACGATGACGAGGCGCTGTTATTTGACAATCAGAAGGCGGCGCAGAACATAGCGGACAGCCTGACGGGGAAGGGGTATTTGGCCCGCAGCATGGAAATTCCGGTAAATCAGCGCCTGGCTTTTTTCTCCAGTTTGTTCTCGATGGGGATAAATGCGCTGCTGCTGAATAAAGGAACGGAGAAATCTCAGTTGATTGAGCTTGCGGAGTTTATTTCCAGGCCGGAGCTTCCAAGATTTTCCGCAGAGATTGCGGAGCAGTTGAAGAAAGATCCAAACATCAAATTTCATGTGGAAAATCCAGAGTTTCATCTGACGGCGATTTATTATATTCAAAAGGTAAGAAACAACCAGGCCGGGCAGTGGAAAAAGGAAGCGGAAGAATTGCATGAGGAAATGCTGACTCATTATAGGGAAGGCTATTATATCTCCGCTAAATCAGAGGATGGGAGTATGCCGCTTTTGCGAAAGAAGGACGGATTGGTCTTACAGCCTTTGTTTACGGATCTGCAGGAATTTGCTAAATTTCAACGTGCCAATCAAGGAATGAAGCTCCAGAATTTTATCGTGTCGGAGAAGAATTTTCTGAAGTTTCTGGTGAAGGAAGCGTCTGGGATCGTAATCAATCCGTTCGGTATCAGCTTAGTACTGCAGGTGAAGCGGGGATCTTAAGAGAGCCTTTGATTTTGAACGTTCATAATCAGCGAGTTTTCATCTATTGTGATCGGATTTTGAATGCTTTTCCTGCCTTGCGTCAGATTTTCGGATAGGACAGGTCATAACATATGATTTAAAATTTCATAAGGAATTATAAAGAATTATAAAGACTTATTGAGAAATTGCGTATTTACTGTTATACTTTATCTTGTGTTCCGTTCCAGTTAGGGGAAAATCGGGGGAATTGTGGGGTTCATAATGATAGGTTTTTATGATTATACAGTAATTCTTACATATGTTGGGTTTTGTTCCGGGGTGGCGGGGATTTTCTGCGCGTCAATGAACGATGTAAGATGGTCGGTGTTTTTTCTTGCGGTATCAGGACTTTGCGATATGTTTGACGGAAAAATCGCCCGAACGAAGAAACGCCGCACGGAGGATGAGAAAAGTTTTGGTATTCAGATTGATTCCCTTAGCGACATGGTTTGCTTCGGTATTTTGCCGGTGACAATCTGTTTTCGCCTTGGAATGAGATATATTTACAGCATGGCGATTCTTACCTTGTACGCGTTAGCTGGTTTGATTCGGTTAGCATTCTATAATGTGATGGAGGAAAAGCGACAGACACAGACAAACGAAAACCGGGAATATTATCAGGGACTGCCGATTACTTCTATGGCGATTATACTGCCTTTGTTATTTGTGTTTTCACCGCTTTTACCGGATTATCGTACATTTTTGCTGGTGCTTCACATTGTAGTGGCCGGAGTGGGAACCTTGTTTATTGTGAATTTCAAGATGCGTAAATTATCGGCAAAGGAATTGGCTCTGCTGGTGATTGAGGCTGGAATTTCATTAGCAATTATTGTCTTTGCAGGACGTAGCTGGTGGAAGATGCTACATTTTATAAGTAGGAGGTAGGGCGTTGCATTTGGTTGCGGACAGACAGGGACAAATCGAAGAGGAGAATAGCTTACAGGATCGGCTTCTGGAGTGGATGTACGGCCATAGGAGCGGGCGTGTGATGCTTCGTCTGCTGGTTTTACCGTGTGTGTCGAAAATCGGAGGAAAGTTTTTGGAATCACGGTTTTCGCTTATACTGATTCCGCCGTTTATCAAGAGTCATGGCATTGATATGGATGCCTATGAAACCAGAGTATACGGCTCTTATAACGAGTTTTTTAAACGGCGGCTAAATCCGGAAGGCCGCAGGATACCGGAGGCGCCGGATACGTTTATCAGCCCGTGCGACAGCAGGCTTAGCGTATACCGGATTGATGGAGGAAAGGAATTTGTCGTTAAGCATGCATGCTATACTCTGGGAAGTATTCTGCGGAATGAGAAGCTTGCGGCTAAGTACGCGGGGGGATATGTTTGGATTTTCCGCCTGTGTGTGGAGGACTATCACAGGTATGTCTATGTTGATAACGGAAGAGAATCAAAGCGCCGAAGGATACCGGGCGTATTCCACACGGTGAATCCTGCCGCTGGGAACCGGTTTCCTATATATAAAGAAAATACCAGGGAATATTCGGTTGTGAAAACAGAAAACTTCGGCCCGGTGATTCAGATGGAAGTGGGCGCGCTCTTTGTGGGAAGGATTGAAAACCGAAAGGATGGCGGCCAGGTGAAGCGGGGACAGGAGAAGGGGAATTTTGCTTTCGGAGGTTCTACGGTTATTCTGGTTACAGGCCAGGGGAGAGTTCAGCCAGATCAGGATATTTTGGAAAATTCAGCAAAAGGGATAGAAACCAGAGTAAAGCTGGGAGAAAAAGTTGGAAAATCGGTTATTGACTTTTATAAATAAAAGTGATAAAACTGTACTATATGAATAACAGCTTGATAGAGGCGCGGTTTTCATCAGTACCGTCCGGCCATAGTCCGGCAGACTGCCGTATGATGGGAAAGGGAACGCCGCCGAAGATGGATTCTTAGCCAAAGGATTTGTCTGGGACGTATGCAGAATATGCTGCGGACTGTCACGATGATGTGGAGCGCTATCTGTAATGTATGGGAAGAATCTGTGCATAGGGACTTTAGAGTCATGATCAGCGCGAAGAGAAGCGTTGTTCATGGCTTTTCTTGTATAGAGCATGCGGATGGAAGGAGTAAGAGTGCGTTCGTATGCGGGACGCTGTAACAAGGTATTGCGTACGGGTGAAAACCCGCATGATAACGAAAAGGAGAGAGGATGTTATGAGAAACATGAAGAGAAAAATTGCCTGGACATTTTCTGCAGTTATGATGACGGCGCTGTGCTGTCCGGTAATGGTTTTTGCCGCGGAAGAAGCGGAAGAATATGCGCCGTCTATGTACGCCAGCTTCTGGGCGTTGATTCCGCCGGTGGTAGCGATTGTTCTGGCGCTGATTACGAAGGAGGTTTACAGTTCTCTGTTTATCGGGATTTTGATCGGAGGTCTGTTTTATTCCGGGCTTTCGTTTGAGACGACGATTACCCATGTGTTCCAGGATGGTATCATTGGAGTATTGTCTGATAGCTACAATGTGGGTATTCTGGTATTTTTGGTAGTTTTGGGAATTATGGTGTGCCTGATGAATAAGGCAGGCGGCTCGGCAGCCTTCGGACGCTGGGCGGAAGTACATATTAAGAGCCGCGCGGGGGCGCAGCTTGCAACGATTCTTCTGGGCGTGCTGATTTTTATCGACGATTATTTTAATTGTCTTACCGTAGGAAGCGTGATGCGCCCGGTAACAGACAAGCATCATGTTTCCCGGGCAAAGCTGTCTTACCTGATTGATGCGACGGCGGCTCCGATCTGTATTATTGCCCCGATTTCATCCTGGGCTGCGGCTGTGACCGGTTTTGTAGAAGGAGAGGACGGCTTATCGATTTTTGTACGTGCAATTCCCTATAACTTTTACGCGCTGCTTACGATCGTTATGATGATTGGCATTGTAGTTCTTAAGGTGGATTACGGCCCGATGAAGATTCATGAAAAGAATGCGCAGGAAAAGGGAGATTTGTATACGACGCCGGACAGGCCGTATGCAAATGCAGGCGAGGAGACGGTCAGCAGTACAGGGAAAGTAATCGACTTGGTATTCCCGATTGCGACGCTGATTATCTGCTGCGTAATTGGAATGATCTGGACCGGCGGGTTCTTTGCGGGGGAAGGATTTGTCGATGCGTTTTCTAACAGCGACGCGTCGGTAGGATTGGCAGTGGGAAGTTTCTTCGCATTTGCGATCACGATTTTGTTCTATCTGATCCGCGGCGTGATGAAGTTTCATGAGTGTATGGCCTGTGTTCCGGACGGATTTAAGGCGATGGTACCGGCGATTCTGATTCTGACGCTTGCATGGACTTTAAAGGCAATGACGGATAGCCTTGGCGCCGCAGAATTTGTTGCGGGCGCTATGGAAAACGCAGCGGGCGGGCTGGTAAACTTCCTGCCGGCAATCATCTTCTTAGTGGGATGCTTTTTGGCGTTTGCAACAGGAACTTCATGGGGTACGTTCGGTATTCTGATCCCGATTGTGGTTGCGGTATTTGCGGGAACGAATGAGACGATGATGATTATTTCTATTTCGGCATGTATGGCGGGCGCAGTCTGCGGCGACCACTGTTCGCCGATTTCCGATACCACGATTATGGCGTCGGCGGGGGCGCAGTGTAATCACGTAAACCATGTGTCTACGCAGCTTCCTTATGCGATAACCGTAGCGGCGGTGTCTTTTGTGACGTATTTAGTGGCAGGATTTGTGCAGACAGCATTTATTGCGCTTCCGGTAGGAATTGTACTGATGATTTTGACTTTGTTTATCATGAGAAATTTCGGAAGCGGCCGAGAAACGGAGGATTCGTAAGTTCCCCGCTCTGAATGATAACAAATAGCGGAATAGTCCACATACTTGTGCGGAATAAGTGTGTGGACTATTTTTTTAATTAGGAAAGCGGGGGGTATCGCCGATATGTTGTCCGTGTAATTTTCCATACTACTTTCTGCTGGTGTGCGGAGTTGATAATACTTTCTGCGGAGGTTCCGGGGCGGATTACTTCTCGCGTCTTTCTTTTTTCGCAAGAAACTGGTATAATGATTTATCAGATATGGTTAGAATAATAAATAAAAAATGGAGAGATTTTTGATGAGCGTAAAAGATTTATCACAGTATGAAGTTATAAAGGAACAAGAACTCGGGGACGTAAAGTGTCATGGGTATCTCATGAGGCATAAGAAGAGCGGAGCCCGTCTGGTTCTGATGGAGGCGGCGGATGACAACAAAGTATTTTCCATCGGATTCCGTACACCGCCGGAAGACAGTACCGGGCTTCCGCATATTCTGGAGCATTCGGTACTCTGCGGGTCGAAGAATTTCCCTGTGAAGGATCCCTTTGTGGAGCTGGTGAAGGGATCTATGAATACCTTTTTGAATGCAATGACTTATCCGGATAAGACGGTGTATCCGGTGGCGAGCTGCAATGATAAGGATTTCCGGAATCTGATGCACGTATATCTGGACGCGGTGTTTTACCCCAACATCTATCAACATGACGAGATTTTCCGGCAGGAAGGCTGGAGCTACAAATTAGAAAGTGAAGAAGGGGAACTGGAATATAACGGAGTAGTTTACAATGAGATGAAAGGGGCGTTTTCCTCACCGGAGGGAGTGCTTGACCGCGTTACGTTAAATACGTTGTTTCCGGATACTTCCTATGCTTTCGAATCCGGAGGAGATCCGGAGGAGATTCCGAACTTAAGCTATGAACAGTTTTTGGCGTTCCATAAGAAATACTATCATCCGTCCAACAGTTATATTTACCTCTATGGAGATATGGATATGGAGGAAAGGCTGGTCTGGCTTGACAGGGAATATCTAAGCAAATTTGATTACATGGAGATTGACTCTGAAATCCGGTATCAGAAGCCGTTTGCGGAGATGAAAGAGGTAAGGCTTCCGTATTCCATTACCAGCGAGGAACCCTTGGAGGACAACACGTATCTGTCCTACAATAAAGTAATTGGTACAAGCCTTGACCGCGAGCTGTATGTGGCATTTGAGATTTTAGACTATGCGCTTTTGTCCGCGCCGGGAGCGCCTCTTAAGAAGGCTCTGTTAGAAGCAGGAATTGGTAAGGACATTATGGGGTCTTATGACAATGGGATTTATCAGCCGATTTTTTCCGTGGTGGCTAAGAATGCAAACCCAGACCAGAAGGAGACGTTTGTAAAGCTGGTTGAAGAACGGCTGTCGGAGATGGCGGAGAAGGGAATCGACAAGAAAGCGCTGGAGGCCGGGATTAATTACCAGGAATTCCAATACCGGGAGGCGGATTACGGACGGTATCCGAAAGGACTGATGTATGGACTCCAGATTATGGATAGCTGGCTGTATGATGAGAAAGAGCCGTTTATGCATATCCAGGCTTTAGATACGTTTGAATTTCTAAAGAGTCAGATGGATACCGGATATTTTGAAGAGCTGGTGCGCAGATATCTGCTGGACAACCAGCATGGCGCCGTGATTATCGTGGAGCCGGAGCAGGGACGCACCGCCCGCATGGACAGGGAACTTCACGAGAAGCTTAAGGCATATAAAAAAGGGTTAAGCAGGGAAGAAATCCGCGCGCTTGCCGAGCAGACTAAGGAATTGGAGGCCTATCAGTCGGAACCGTCGGACGAGGAGGCGCTTGCTACGATTCCGGTTCTGAGGCGCGAGGATATTTCCAGGGAACCGCAGCCGATTTATAATGAAGAAATGAAGATTGCAGATGTACCAGTTGTATTTCATGAAATTGATACCAATGGAATCGGCTATGCGACGCTTCTTTTTGACATGTCAAAGGTTCCGGAAGATCTGCTACCTTATATGGGAATCCTGCAGGGAACGCTGGGCATTATTGACACGGAAAATTATGAGTATGGCGAATTGTTTAATGAGATCAATCTGCATACCGGAGGAATCGGAACGTCTATGGAACTGTATCCGGATGTGACGAAGGTTCGGGAGAAGGAATTTAAAGCGACGTTCGAGATCAAGTCCAAATCTTTATACGGAAAGCTTCCGGTGGCATTTGCTATGATGAAAGAGATTTTGACCCGGTCGAAGCTTGGAGACGAGAAACGGTTAAAGGAGATCCTGGCTATGACCACTTCAAGGCTTCTGATGCGGTTCCAGTCCAACGGGCATATAACGGCGGCTCTCCGGGCGCAGTCTTATGCGTCGCCTTCGGCAAAATTAAAGGATATGACGAGTGGAATCAGTTATTATCAGAAAGTATCGGCTATAGAAAAGAATTTCGAGGAAGAAAAAGGGACGCTGGTTCAGAATCTTGAGAAGCTGGCCAAAGCGCTGTTCCGGGCAGACAACATGATGATAAGCTATACCGCGGAGAAGGAAGGGCTTCCGGCGCTTGAGCGGGAGGTGGAAGGCTTTGCAAAAGATCTGTTTACAGAAGAAGCAGATCTTGGGGAAGACCGCTGCGTGATTCATTGCGAGAAGAAAAATGAGGGATTTAAGACGGCTTCTAAGGTGCAGTATGTGGCAAGATGCGGTAATTTTATTGATGAAGGCGCGTCCTATACCGGAGTTCTGCAGGTATTGAAGGTAATTATGGGTTATGAGTATCTGTGGCAGAATATCCGGGTGAAAGGCGGTGCTTACGGCTGTATGAGCAGTTTTAACCGGATTGGGGAAGGCTTCTTTGTGTCATATCGGGATCCGAATCTGGAACGGACCATGGAGGTATACGAGGGTGTGGCAGATTACCTGCGGGAGTTTACCGTGAGTGATTTTGACATGAATAAATACGTGATCGGAACCATGAGCAATCTGGATCAGCCTATGACGCCGTCCTTAAAAGGCGACCGCTCTTTGAATCTGTACATGAACCATGTCAGTGAGGAAATGCTTCGGGAGGAGCGCAGACAGGTATTAGAGGCAAAGCAGGAGGACATCCGAAGGCTTGCGCCAATTGTGGAAGCCATGATGAAAGCCGGGCAGATCTGCGTCATCGGAAGCGAGGAGAAGATAGAGGAAGCAAACGATCTGTTTGATACGGTAACTGTATTTTGATACGGTTTCGGGACACGATGTTTTGCGGGACAGAAGCGAATAGCGTAAGGGAGATGCTATGGGAAAGGATTATAAATCGGGATTTGTAACGCTGATAGGAAGGCCGAATGTGGGAAAGTCTACGTTGATGAACTATCTTATCGGGCAGAAGATTGCAATTACTTCCAACAAACCCCAGACCACCAGGAACCGGATTCAGACGGTGCTTACCAGAGAGGAAGGTCAGATTATCTTCGTGGATACGCCGGGAATCCATAAAGCGAAGAATAAGCTTGGAGCTTATATGGTAGGCGTGGCGGAACGGACATTAAATGAAGTGGACGCGGCGTTGTGGTTAGTAGAGCCTACGACCTTTATCGGAGCCGGAGAACGGCACATCGCCGCCCAGCTTAAGAAAGTAAAAACACCGGTGCTTTTGGTTATCAATAAGATAGATATGGTAAAGAAAGAAGAGGTTCTTGCGGCAATTTCCGCCTATAAAGATATTTATGATTTTGCGGAGATTATTCCAGTTTCCGCCAGAAGCGGAGAAAATACAGAGGAACTGATAAAAGAGGTGTTCCGTTACCTGCCTTATGGACCGCAGTTTTACGACGGGGATACGGTTACAGACCAGCCGGAGCGGCAGATTGTAGCAGAGCTGATCCGGGAGAAAGCGCTGCATTGCCTGAATGAGGAGATTCCTCACGGCATTGCGGTTGTAATTGACAGTATGAAGAAAAAAGGCAGAATCATGCACATTGACGCGACCATTATCTGCGAGCGTGATTCCCACAAGGGGATAATTATTGGAAAACAAGGAAATATGT
>CAJURK010000061.1 GCA_910588745.1 uncultured Dorea sp.
TCAGTTGTCAATTTTCAGTTGGTATCTCGTTCATTGAGATTCCGAGAAGTTATGTACGTATGCTTCCTGAACTTTTGTTCTGTTTTCTTAGAAAAGTCCCAGCGACTGCAGAAGCAAAATTACAAGGAAAACCGGGGTAATGAACTTGATCATAGCAATATAAAGTTCCTTGCGCCCAAAGGTGTTGCCGTTTTTCGTAACCTCGTCGATGATAGTCTTTGGTTTTACGACCCAGCCAATCAGGATGCAGGTTAAAATGGCAACGATCGGCATCATGATATTATTGCTGAGATAATCCATAATATCCAGAATCTGCGCTACAGAGCCGTTAGGCAGTTCATACTCAAAGTAGAAGACATTGTAACCCAGACATACGATAATACCCACAACAAGGGCGTATGCCGCTGCAAGAGCGGTACTCTTTTTCCGGGAGAATTTCCATTTGTCCATAATGCCGGATACGATTGCCTCTAAGACCGATACGGAGGAGGTAACTGCGGCAAACGTAACCATCAGGAAAAACAGGATTCCAATAAAGATGCCAATAGATCCCATGGCTTCAAATACTTTCGGCAGCGATACGAACATCAGGCCGGGTCCTGCCGACATGCCTTCCACGCCCATAAAGGTAAATACTGCGGGAATGATCATCAAGCCGGCCAGCATGGCAACCAACGTGTCGAAAAATTCTATCTGGTTGATGGACTTCATCAGGTTTATATCTTCCTTTACATAGGAACCGTACGCTACCATGATACCCATAGCGACGCTGATGGAGAAGAACAACTGTCCCACCGCATCCATAAGCAGCGAGAAAAAGCCTTTCAGCGTCATGCCTGAGAAGCTTGGGATCAGATAGATCTTTAGACCCTCAAGCCCGGTTCTTGTAACTCCTTCGGCGTCTGTGTGGTTCAGGGTGAGCGAGAAGAAAGAGATGCCGAGAATCAGTACGATCAGGATTGGCATGATGATCTTGCTGTATTTCTCGATTCCCTTATTCACTCCGCTGAACACGACAAAGGCCGTCATGCCGAGATAGATGACAAGCCAGATAATCGGAGACCACTGGCTGGTAATGTGTCCGGTAAAATAGCCGTCCGCAGCGGCATGTACACCGTCTCCGGTAACATACGCAAACAGATATTTTAATACCCAGCCGCCAATGGTGCAGTAATACGGCAGGATGATGACCGGAACCAGCCATGCAAAAAGTCCGGTACATGCAAACTTTTTATTTAATACGCCGTATGCGGTGAGGGGACCTTGTTTTGTCTTACGTCCAATGGCAATCTCCGTAGTCAGAAGCGCGAATCCGAAGGTCAGTGCAAGTATGATATAGACAAAGATAAAGGTTCCTCCGCCGTTTTTGGCCGCAAGATATGGGAAACGCCAGATATTTCCAAGGCCGACGGCGCTTCCGGCAGCGGCCATAACAAATCCGATGGAGCCGGTAAAGCTGCTGCGTTTGTGTGTTGAATTATGACTCATATAATCTTCCTCTCTTCCAAATGTATAAATGTATCTTTTATATTATACTTGATAAGCGGGTGGTATACAAGACAGAAATTTTATTTCATCAATAACCGATAAAATGCTTCCAGTTCTTTTGCGTCCATGAGAACCGGAACCGGGTAAAGGGGATTTGCTTCTTTGTCGGCGTAATATGCCAGCCCGGGAATATCTTCTTCTCGGATTTCTTCAATGGTATCCCCGATATCAAACCGGCTTTTCATATCCTGAATGGCGTCAATAAACAGGGATGCGGCGATGGCATGAGGGGTGTCTTTATCCGCGATCCCAGCGGCTATGGCCAGTTTGTGAAGCTTTTTGTGGATGGAGTTTCCGTATGCTTCTAGAACAAAGGGCAGCAGAACTGCGTTGGCAAAGCCGTGAGCCACGTTGTATTTTCCGCCTAAGGAGTGAGCCACGGCGTGAACATAGCCTACATAGGATTTGGTAAACGCGCATCCTGCGTAGAAGGAAGCGTGGAGCATGTCCCTTCTTGCGTTCACATTGCCGCCGTCGGTATAGACCGTGTCAATATTGTTGAAAATCAACTGGACGGCATGGAGCGCGTCCCGCCTTGTGCCGATGGTGGTGGATCTTCCAATATAAGCTTCTACAGCGTGAGTTAGGGCGTCCATTCCGGTGGTAGCGGTGACAAAGGGAGGGAGGCTTAGGGTTACCTTGGGATCCAGTACGGCATACCGGGGAATTAATGGAAAGTCATTGACGGCGTATTTGTGCCTGGTTTCCGAATCTGTAATAACCGCAGCCAGCGTGGTCTCGCTTCCGGTTCCGGCGGTGGTGGGAATCGCGATCAAAAGGGGAAGGCGTTTCCTTACTTTCAGGATACCTTTCATTTGGGTGAGGGATTGCTTTGGCTTAACGGCTTTTGCCCCGACCGCCTTGGCGCAGTCCATACTGGAGCCGCCGCCGAAGCCGATGATCGTGTCGCAGTTATTTTCATGGTATAGATTTAACGCCTCTGCGACGTTGGCGGTGGTTGGGTTCGCAACGGTTTTATCATAGACGGTATAGGGGATTCCATGTTTGTCCAGGGTGCGTTCCAGACGGAAGGTAAGCCCAAGCCCTCTGATAACGGAATCGGTGATGATTAATACGCTGGCATTTTTATTGCCCTGGATGACGTCTGGGATTTCTTTTACGCTTCCGATAATCTGCGGCTTGCGGTAAGGCAGAAACGGAAGCGCAAGTTTAAATGCTGTCTGAAATGTCCTGCAGTATAGTTTTTTACATCGGTTCATGGTTTTTTTATCCTTTCTGTTCAATTCGGCTGCAAAGTTCTTCTAAGTTATCGGCAATGGTAAACAGTACCCGGTAAAAGACTTCAGTATCCGAAGCGTTAAGTCCGTTTCCGCCGGCAACTACGGCTCTGGCGATGTAAGTGTTGATTTTTGCGCCGTAGGAGACGCCTTCCTTGGTGAGCAGCGCCTTTGCCCTGTATTTTTTTCCGTTTTCGGTATCCTGATAATAAATCATCCCGGCGTCCTCTAAATCAGAGAGAATGCGGGAAATACCCGCTTTGTCTTCCCTGCATTTACGGCAGAGTTCTGTGCCGGTGAGACCTTCCGGATGTGTATATAGATAGTGGATACACATGACATGGGTTCCCTTTAGGCCAATGGGATCCATGTGGAGGCGTTTGATTTTCCGAATGCTTTTGTATATTCTGGTGACGCCGCTGGTTAGCTGTTCAAAACTATCGGTCATAGGAAATCCTCCTGAAAAAATATATAAAAATAGTTGATTTATATAAAATCTACTGCTATAGTAAATGAAACAAGTTGATAAGTCAACATTTAAAAAGATTTGTTGCAAAGAGAGGATATGGCAGGTTACTGTGACGGGTAAGCGTATCCGAAAGATTTTAGAAAGAAGAGGATGAAGAGATGGCAGTTCGGATTATTGTGGATTCTACGGCGGATTATTCAGCAGCGGAGATAGAGAAGAGGCAGATGACCTGTATTCCTATGACAATTGCATTTGGCGAGGAGCAGTATACGGATGGAGTGGATCTTTCCAAGGATGAATTTTTTGAGAAGTTAATCGGGGAGGATGTATTCCCGAAGACCTCGCAGCCTTCTCCGGCGGCCTTTGAGGAGTATTTTAAGGAGGCGAAAGAAGCAGGGGATTCGGTGGTTGCGATTCTGATATCAGGAGCGTTAAGCGGCACGATTCAGAGCGCGAATCTGGCTAAAAAGTTAGTGGAATATGAGGATATTTTTATTGTGGACAGTAAGAGCGCAACGCTGGGTATCCGCATGCTGGCGGACAGAGCCGTCCGGATGCGGGATCAGGGCGCAGGAGCGGCGGAAATAGCGGAGGAACTAGAGGCGCTGAAGCCTAGAATTCGTATTTATGCGGGACTGGATACCCTGGAGTATTTGCAGAAGGGCGGAAGGCTGTCCAAGGCGGAGGCGATGATCGGTAAGCTCGCTAATATCAAGCCGATTATTAGGGTCAGCGAAGCCGGCGAAGTGGTGATGCATGGAAAACAGCGCGGAGTGAAGCAGGTGTGTAAGCAGCTTGGGAAGATTTTAGAGGAAGAGGCGCCGGATCGGAATTATCCTGTTTATTTCCTGTATGCTTATGATAAGAAGAACTGCATTTCCTTTATTCAGTCGTTACAGAAAAAGGGAATGGAATTCGGCGAGGTAAAGACCAGGGGAATCGGGCCTACGATTGGGACGCATATCGGGCCGGGAGCGTTTGGGATTGTGTATATAAAATAGGTTCTCCTGTGATGATGTGGCAAAAGGAATAAAGTTAAGCGATTTTTTCGGCATCCGTGAAGGATGCCGTTTTGCTATAGGCGGTAAATTTGTTTTTCTGCCGCGTATCGAATGATCCATCCGCAGCAAATGAATATCAAAGAAATTAAGATAATGACGATTTTTTTGGTTGCGTCGGGGTGATAGAGGGCGGATAATAAAATTCCCGTTCCGGCGCCTTCTAAGAAGTTATATTGTTTTTTCCGGGTTTGCAGGTATTTTATCAGCTCAAAGGATAAAATCAGATGATGTTCCGCCTCTGTTGGGAATTCATCCGCATCGAGCCGCTTTCCGGATAATAATTCATTAGCTGAAACGTTTAATTCTTTACTAAGAGGCAGGAGCAGAGAGATATCCGGCATATAGTTGCCGTTTTCCCACCGGGAAACCGTTTTGTTTGATACGCCTAATTTCTTTCCTAGTGATTCCTGGGTCATTCCGTGTTCTTTCCTTAATTCGGCTATAAAGTGTCCGATTGCTTTTGTATCCATCTTATAATGTCCTCCTGTAAAATCTTTTATCTATACTTTTTGGCATTTCGCAGACTATGTTCTCCAAGCTGGGTAAGACTCACCTATTAACGTATAGATAAAGAAGCATAGATTTCTGTTTTACCTGTTCATTATATAAAAATAAGTAAGAAAATGTATTCTCCGCAAACAGCGAATGTTAAAAATCATTGTTTTTTTGTTAATATTTATGAGAGGTATCGATCGGTTTGAATGAGGATTGAAAGAATAAAATACCTGAAATTGCAGATGCTACCTAAAAAAGAGAAAGAAGGGTCAGCGATGAAGGAAGAGCATACGTTAGCTTTGCTGAAAGAATGCAGTTCAGGATGTAAGATGGCGTTGAACAGTATCAATCAGATATTAGAATACGTACAGGATGAGATGTTAGAGCATACAATACTAGAGGCCAAGGAAGAGCATGAAAAGCTTGAGAAGAAGTGCGGAGAACTACTGCGCAAGCAGGGAGAACATGAGAAACAGCCGGGGTTTGCGGCAGAGGCTTTTTCTAAGATTACCACGGATGTAAAGATGATGATGAACGGCGGGAACTGTCAGATTGCCAAACTTCTAATGGATGGATGCAATATGGGAATTCAGTCCATTAGCGAGTGCAGGAACCAGAATCAGGACGCGTCGAAGGAAGCCATGGATTTAGCGGCAAAGATTATCCGGTCGGAAGAAGAATTTATGAAGAAATTGCGGGTGTTTTTATAAACGATAGTACCATCAGTGGACAAGGGAACACACAGTTTTGCGCCACTGAGGGTAGCGCTGTAGAAAATACAATATGACGAAATACAGAGAGGCGGCATCTTTTATATTTGGATAGAAGGTGCCGCATTTCCCGTATTACCCTTCGCGACATGTGTTTTAGAAGCCTTTGGGGAGGATGCTTTGCATGGAGGAAGTAACAAAAGGCAAATGGCTTGTGCTTTTCGATTGTCAGAAAGGGAAAATGACGATATAATAAAAGAAAGTATCGAAAGCTTGTACGCAAGGAAAAACAATCTGATTGTGCAGGTACGCGTTGGGTATCGGATGAAAGCGATGCAGCATAGAGGAACCTGTCCGGGCTGTTAGAGAAGCAGGACGGGTTTATTTTGGAAGAAAAGCGAGGAGGAACGGATATGCTGACAATAGGGGCGCATATGTCTATTGCGGGAGGAATTGCAAGGACGGCGGATAATGTGGTGAAAATGGATGCAAATACCATGCAGATTTTCAGTCGGAATCCGAGAGGGTCAAACTATAGGAACTATGAGCAGGAAGAAATTGATGCGTTCCAGGAAACCCGGCGCAGGCATGGATTCGGGCCGTTGCTTGCCCACGCCCCTTATACCATGAACTTAGCAAGCGGGAATGAGAAGACGTACGAATTTGCCTGTATGGTTATCCGGGAGGATCTTGCAAGAATGGACGCGCTTGGGATAGAGAATCTGGTCTTTCATCCAGGCAGTCATACGGGCATCGGAGTGGAGGCGGGAATGGAACATATCGCCCGCGGTTTAAATCAGGCAGTGGCACAGACGCAGAATATTACGGTACTTCTGGAAACGATGAGCGGGAAAGGGACGGAAATAGGAGCCTCTTTTGAGGAATTGAAGCGTATCAGGGAGGGGCTTCGTTTCCCTGAAAAAATAGGGATTTGCTTGGATACCTGTCATGTATTTGCGGCGGGATACGATATTGTCCATAATTTGGACGGCGTACTGGAGGAATTTGACCGGACGCTTGGCCTAGGTTTGCTTCGGGCGGTTCATTTGAACGACAGTATGATGCCCCTTGGTTCCCGTAAAGACCGGCATGCCGTTATTGGGGAGGGAGAAATCGGGTTGGATGCTCTGCTTGGCGTGCTGACGCATCCGGCTCTTAAGAATTTACCCTTTTATTTAGAGACTCCTTTTGACGAAGAAGGGCATAGGAAAGAGATTGCTATGCTGCGGGAAAAATTGGGAATCCAGTGAGAAAGAGGCGAAAACGCGGAGGAACAGAGCTGTTGTTAAAGAACAGGCGGTTCGAGTTCTGAAAAGAGCCAGGCGTCTGGAAAAGGGAGGGTAAGCCGGTGGCAAATCAGAAGAAAGAGCATTTACAGTTGAAACAAATTGCGGTGATACATACGGATTTTTCGGAAAAATTCGGAATTCCCAGGCAGAGCGGACTGGCGGCGGCAAGGGGAAGAATCGTTTTTGAGCCGGAATATCGGAATCCGGATGCGTTAAAGGGAATAGAGGCATATTCCCACCTTTGGCTGATTTGGGGATTCTCGCTGGTTCCTGAGAAAGAGTGGCAGCCGACGGTGCGTCCGCCCCGCTTAGGAGGCAACCGGCGGATGGGGGTATTTGCTACCAGATCCCCTTTTCGTCCGAACCCCATTGGATTGTCTTTGGTGGAGCTTGTTGCGCCAGAGCAGAGAAAGGATGTGGGGACGACTCTTTTGGTTGAGGGAGTGGACATGCTAGACAAAACGCCGATTTATGATATCAAACCATATCTGCCCTACTTAGAGGGGAAGCCGGATGTGGCCGGAGGCTTTGCGGAGCAGGTAAAGGACAGGAACCTTACGGTAGAGATTCCAAAAGAATGGGAGGAAATAATTCCCCCAAACCAGAGCGAGGTGATTCAGGAATTGTTAAAGCAGGATCCCAGACCTGCATACCAGGACGACCCGGAGCGGATTTACGGAATGAGGTATGGAGAATTGGAAATTAAATTTCAGGTAAGGGAAAAAAGGCTAACCGTCTGCGGCGTTTATCGAAAAGTAGATTGAGCATTCCCGGCGGATGTGTTAAGATGGATAGCAATGAGTTACAAAGACTTTGAATGGACTATTCGCAAGAGGTGACGTATATGAGATGGAATAAATTCAGAATAAAAACTACCACAGAGGCAGAAGACGTGGTTTGCAGCAGCCTGATGGAGATCGGCATCCAGGGAGTAGAGATTGAGGACAAGGTGCCGCTTACCGCCCAGGATAAGGAACAGATGTTTGTGGATATCCTGCCGGAGTTTGGGGAGGACGACGGTACAGCTTTTATCAGTTTTTATCTGGGAGAGGAAGAGGACAAGGAGTCGATCCTTTCCGCAGTAAAAGAAGAGCTTGCACAGATAGGAACCTATATGGATGTGGGGACGGCGGAGATCGAAGAATCCCAGACGGAGGATTTAGACTGGATTAATAATTGGAAGAAATATTTCCACCAGTTTTCCATTGACGACGTGCTGATTATTCCTTCCTGGGAGGAGGTTTCGCCGGAGGATGAGGGGAAGATGATTATCCATATTGACCCAGGCACCGCATTTGGAACCGGGATGCATGAGACGACCCAGCTTTGTATCCGACAGCTTAGAAAGTATGTGACGGAGGAGACGGAGATTCTGGATGTGGGCTGCGGAAGCGGGATTCTGGGTATGCTTGCGCTGAAATTCGGAGCGAAGTATTCGGTGGGAACCGACCTTGACCCCTGCGCGATTACGGCTACCCATGAAAATATGGAGTCAAATGGTATCGGACGGCAGCAGTATGAGGTGATGATTGGAAATATCATTGATGATGAAGAGGTGCAGAAGAAAGCAGGATACGGCCGGTTCGATATAGCGGCCGCCAATATCCTGGCGGATGTGCTGGTGCCGCTGACGCCTGTGATCCGGGAACATTTAAAGACCGGAGGCATCTATATTACCAGCGGGATTATTGACGATAAGGAAGAGACGGTTGTAGAAGCTGTGAAAGCGGCCGGATTTGAAGTGCTGGAGGTAACCCGGCAGGGAGAGTGGGTATCGGTGACAGCCAGAAAGAATTAGGGCGGATGAAAGAGAGGAAGCGGGGATGCAGCACTTTTTTGTGACGACAGACCGGGTGGAAAAGCCCTATATCTATATAGAAGGTTCGGACGTAAACCACATGAAGAATGTCCTGCGCATGAGGCAGGGAGAGCGGCTGTCGGTCAGCGACGGGGATAACTGCAGATATCTGTGCAGGATAGAGGGATATGAGGAAGGAAAAGCTGTATTAGAAATCCTGGAGGAAGAAAAGCAGGATATGGAGCTTGCCTCGAAGATTTATCTGTTCCAGGGACTTCCGAAAGGCGACAAGATGGAACTGATTATCCAAAAGGCGGTGGAACTGGGAGCGTATCAGGTGATACCGGTGGCTATGAAACGCTGTGTAGTCAGGCTGGACGCAAAGAAAGCAGAAAAGAAAGTCGGCCGGTGGAATGAAATTGCCAAAGGGGCGGCTAAACAGTCGGGCAGAGGGAGAATTCCAGAGGTCGGCCGGGTAATGGGGTTTTACGAGGCTCTTGCGATGGCAGAAGAACTTGACGTACTGCTTATTCCCTATGAGCTTGCGGAAGGGATGGAGCATACCCGGCAGGTAATCGGGGCGGTCAGGCCGGGACAGTCGGTTGGAATCTTGATCGGTCCGGAGGGCGGATTTGACAAAGAAGAGGTAAACGCAGCGGCGGCAGCCGGGGCGAAAGAGATTACTCTGGGCCGAAGAATCTTAAGGACAGAAACGGCAGGGCTTGCTGTTTTGTCTATTTTGATGTATCATCTAGAAGACGCTTAACGCTGGCTGTTTGTGTGATAAAAGGGATTTCCATGTGTAAAGGCGCTGGGAAGCGTATGTTTGTTTTTACAGGACACACTGTCAAGAAAGCGGAAACAGCATATTAATATAGTAAGAATAATTAGGGAGTTTATGATGGACGTTTATCTGGATAATTCCGCGACCACCAGAGCTTATGAGCAGGTAGGGGACGTGGTGCGCAAGGTGATGTGCGAAGATTTCGGCAATCCGTCCTCCATGCATTATAAGGGCGTGGAAGCAGAGAAGTATATAAAAGAAGCGAAAGAAACGCTGGCGAAGCTTATGAAGGTACAGCCAAAGGAGATATTTTTTACCTCCGGAGGCACGGAGGGAGATAATCTGGCGCTCATCGGCGCTTCGAGGGCGAATAAAAGAGCAGGGAACCATCTGATTACTTCTTCAATCGAGCATCCGGCAATTTTAAATACTATGCGGTATTTGGAAGAGGAAGAAGGCTTCCGGGTCACCTATCTTCCCGTAGACTCTTATGGGAGAATCCGGCTGGAAGCGTTGAAGGAAGCGCTATGCAGGGATACGATACTGGTATCCGTTATGTATGTGAATAACGAGGTGGGTTCTGTGCAGCCCATTATGGAAGCGGCGAGCATGGTAAAGGCTTACAATAAAAATATTCTGTTTCATGTGGATGCGGTGCAGGGATTTGGAAAATACCGCATCTATCCGAAGAAACTGAAAATAGATATGGTGACGGCCAGCGGCCATAAGATCCACGGACCCAAGGGAACCGGATTTCTCTATATCGGCGAGCATGTGAAGATCAAACCGATCGTGTTCGGCGGCGAACAGCAGAAAAATATTCGTTCCGGGACGGAGAATGTGCCGGGAATCGCAGGGCTGTCCCTGGCGGCGGCGATGATTTATGAGGATCTGGATGAGAAAGTGGCGCAGATGAGAAAGCTGAAAGCACATTTTATTGAAGAGGTTACCAAGATTCCTCAGACTACCATTCATGGCCTATATGACGAGACCAGCGCGCCTCATATTATCAGCGTCGGGTTTGCGGGTATTCGTGGAGAAGTGCTGCTCCATGCGCTGGAGGATAAGGGGATTTGCGTATCATCCGGCTCAGCCTGCGCGTCGAACCATCCGGCAATCAGCGGCGTGCTTAAGGGAATCGGAACAAGGAAAGAGTATTTAGACGCGACGCTCCGGTTCAGCATGTCGGAATTTACCACGAGGAAAGAGATTGATTATACGCTGGATACCTTAAATGAACTGGTGCCGGTACTCAGGCGCTATACGAGGCATTAAGTGTAAGAAAGGAAACGTTAGGATGATTTTTCAGACATTTTTGTTAAAATACGGAGAGATAGGAATCAAAGGAAAGAACCGGCATTTGTTTGAGGACGCCCTGGTAAGGCAGGTGAAGTATGCGCTGAAAGGGATTGACGGAGAATTTCAGGTGCATAAATCCCAGGCCAGGATCTATGTAGACTGCGAGGGGGATTATGACAGCGAGGAAGTGATTGAGCGGCTAAAGACGGTGTTTGGCTTGGTGGGAATCTGTCCGGTAGTGAGAAAGAAAGACGATGGATTTGAGCAGTTAAAAAAGGACGCGGTTGCTTTTGTGGATGAGTTGTATCCGGATAAGAAGATGACCTTTAAGGTGGAGGCCAGAAGAAGCAGAAAGACCTATCCTTTGAACTCTATGGAGATTAACTGCGCCGTGGGCGAGGCGGTTCTGGATGCGTTTCCGGAGATCCGGGTGGATGTGCATAAGCCGGATGTGCTGCTGCACATCGAAGTCCGGGGCGAGATCTATATCTATTCACAGATTATTCCAGGGCCTGGCGGAATGCCTGTGGGTACGAATGGAAAGGCGATGCTTCTGTTATCCGGCGGGATTGACAGTCCGGTGGCGGGGTATATGATCGCCAAGCGCGGAGTGGGCTTAGAGGCCACATATTTTCATGCGCCTCCTTATACCAGCGAGCGGGCAAAACAGAAAGTGGTGGATTTGGC
The DNA here is from genome assembly GCA_910588745.1 of uncultured Dorea sp. GTDB lineage: Bacteria > Bacillota > Clostridia > Lachnospirales > Lachnospiraceae > Claveliimonas. The sequence goes on from CAJURK010000061.1 coordinate 11,379, forward strand.
GAAGATTGTATCCCGCTATGCGGGGCCGATTCGCCTGAATGTGGTGAATTTTACGGATATTCAGCTTTATATCTATGAACAGTGTCCGCATGATGAGCTGACGATAATCATGCGCAGGTATATGATGAAGATTGCGGAGCATTTTGCTGTGGAAAGAGGGTGTCTTGGGCTGATTACGGGAGAGAGCATCGGGCAGGTGGCCAGCCAGACCATGCAGAGCCTTGCGGCGACCAACGAGGTATGCACCCTTCCGGTTTACCGTCCTTTGATTGGTTTTGATAAGCAGGAGATTGTGGAAGTGTCAGAAAAAATCGGAACGTATGAGACGTCGATACAGCCTTTTGAAGACTGCTGTACCATCTTCGTGGCAAAGCATCCGGTAACAAAACCAAGCATTAAAGTGATTCAGCGGTCGGAGGAAAAACTGGCGGAAAAGATTGATGAGCTGGTAAAGACAGCGATTGATACGGTAGAAATAATCGAAGTGCGCTAAAGGGATAGCCTTGGCGCACTTCCGGCAAAAACTGTATTCGTGCTTATAACCAGCCGTGTCTATACCAGATATGGCTGTAATACCTCAAGAACTTTATCTACCTCATCATCAGAGTGGATGTTAAGACTGATTGGCTTGGACAAGTCCAGGCTGAAAATGCCCATAATAGACTTGGCGTCAATGACGTATCTGCCGGATACCAGATCAAAATCATTATCGAACTGTGTGATTACATTTACAAATGATTTGACCTTTTCGATGGAATTTAATGAAATCTGTACGGTCTTCATCCCTGCTATCCTCCTTTTCATATAATCTATTAACATATTATAAGGCGGCGGGAGAAAAGTCAAGGAGAAAGTGATATGAGAAAAGCAGCATTGCATAATTTGGGTTGCAAAGTAAACGCATATGAATCGGAAGCCATGCAGGAATTGCTGGAAGAAAACGGGTATGAGATCGTGCCTTTCGGGGAGAGCGCGGACGTGTACGTGATCAATACCTGTACGGTGACGAACATGGCGGATCGAAAATCCAGGCAGATGATTCACAAGGCTCGGAAGCTGAACCCGGACGCGGCGGTGGTGGCGGCGGGATGCTATGTGCAGACAAGAGGCGGGGAAGCAGACGACGGCATTGATATTATGATTGGGAATAACCGGAAGAAAGATCTGATTTTGATTCTGGAGGAGTATTTTCAGCAGCAGGATGTAAAGAAGCAAGGAACGCTGCTAGAAGCGGGGCGCGTAAAATCAGGATCCGGGACAGCGGGGAATGTCGGAAGACGGGAGGTTTACGAGGCGCTTGCGGATATCGGAAAGTCCTGCGGATATGAGGAACTTTCTTTATCAAGGCAGGCGGAGCATACCCGGGCAATTGTAAAGGTTCAGGATGGGTGCAACCAATTCTGTTCTTACTGCATCATACCATATGCGAGGGGAAGGGTGAGAAGCAGAGGATTGGCCGAGGTGGAAAAGGAAGTTCGGAGGCTGGCGGAAAACGGTTATAAAGAAGTGGTTTTGACGGGTATCCATTTAAGTTCTTACGGCGTGGATACAGGCGGGAGTTTGCTGTCGCTTCTGCGGGCGGTTCATCAGACAGAAGGGATTTTGCGAATTCGTCTTGGCTCTTTGGAGCCGGGGATTATCACGGAGGAATTTGCGGCGGAGCTTGCCGCTTTGCCGAAAATCTGTCCTCATTTCCATCTGTCTTTGCAGAGCGGCTGTAACGCCACATTGAAGCGGATGAACCGAAAGTATACGGCAGAAGAATACGAAGAGAAATGCGGGATTTTGCGGAAGACCTTTGTGGATCCGGCGATTACGACCGACATAATCGTTGGATTTCCGGGAGAGACAGAGGAAGAGTTTCAAGAGTCCCGGGCATTTATTGACCGCGTTAATTTTTATGAAACACATATATTTAAATATTCCAAGCGTCAGGGAACCCGGGCGGCAGAGATGGAAGGACAAGTTCCGGAACCGGTGAAAGCGGAAAGGAGCGGCGTTCTGATTGCCATGGGAAAGCAAAAAAGGCAGGAATATGAGGCGAAGCTGATTGGCAGGACTGTAGAGGTTTTAGTGGAAGAAGAAACGATGTTTGGCGGAGAGCGTTTTCTGGTGGGGCATACCAAGGAATATGTGAAAGTCAGACGAAAATATGACGAAAATCTTACGAATCAATTAATAAATGTAGAAATTCAGAACCGTTTACAAATAATGGATTGAATTTTAGAAAAGTTTCATGTAGAATGGTAGAGAAGTATTGTGAGAGGACGTGAGTATATGAAAGATTTAAGCAGCACACAGTTTTTTCAGGTAGAAAGCGGTCCACAGATTCAAGCA
>CAJURK010000062.1 GCA_910588745.1 uncultured Dorea sp.
GGTAAGGGTGGAAGGGCAGTGTAAGAGACTACCGCCCTGCTGGTAACAGCAGGGGTTCATGTAAACCCCATCCGAAGCAAGGCCGAACAGAGACAATGTGGCTGCCCGTCACGTCTCAGGTAGGCCGCTGGAGCCTGCTGGCAACAGCAGGCCTAGATAGATGATTACTCAACGACATAACCCGGCTTATCGTCATGCTTGTATTCTTTTTTTATTTTTTTCTCCGGTGGCGGCCGTCGTATTTCTCTTCGCAGTATTTACAGCGGTAGGTTTCTGTTTCCGGATCCGTCAGAATAAATACATGCTCTAGTCCCTGCTCAATGGAAGTGATGCAGCGGGGGTTTCTGCAATGGATGACATTACGGATCTGCTTCGGAAGCTGAAGGGCCTTTTTTTCTACGATCTTCTGATCCTTGATGATGTTGATGGTGATGTTGTGGTCGATGAAGGCCAATACGTCCAAATCCATAAAGTCAATGGGGCATTCAATTTTCATAATATCCTTTTTGCCCATCTTGTTGCTTTTTGCGTTCTTGATTATAGCTACACAGCAGTCCAGCTTGTCCAGATTCAGATATTTATAGATGTCCATGCTTTTGCCGGCCTGAATGTGGTCCAATACAAATCCCTCGGAAATACTTCCGACTGTTAAGGTGTTTTCTATCATCGTTATTCCCTCCTATACTTCGATTTCTAACAGTGTCAGAATCAGGGCCATGCGTACATAGACGCCGTACTGTACCTGTTTAAAGTAAGCGGCTCTCGGGTCTTTGTCCACTTCAACGGATATTTCATTTACTCTTGGAAGAGGGTGGAGAACCAGCATATCCGGTCCTGCAAGCTCCATTTTTTTGGAATCTAAAATATAAAAATCTTTCATGCGTACATAGTCTTCTTCATTGAAGAAACGTTCCTTTTGTACTCTGGTCATATAGAGAAGGTCGAGCTTCGGGAGAGCGTCTTCTAAGCGGACAACTTCCTCATAGGCGATTTGGTTCTTATCTAACACGTCGTGGCGAATATAGCCGGGAAGCCGAAGCTCTTCCGGGGAAATCAGCACAAATTCGATTCCCGGATAGCGCACCAGCGCATGAATCAGAGAGTGTACGGTACGTCCGAACTTTAAATCTCCGCAAAGCCCGATTTTCATATGATCCAGACGGCCTTTGAGGGAACGGATCGTCAAAAGGTCTGTAAGAGTCTGAGTAGGATGCTGGTGTCCGCCGTCTCCGGCGTTGATGACCGGAATGGAAGAATGTTCTTTGGCAACCAGCGCGGATCCTTCCTTTGGATGGCGCATAGCGCAGATGTCGGCATAGCAGCTAATCATGCGTATCGTATCTGCAACGCTTTCACCTTTGGTAGCGGAGCTGGATTCTGCCGAGGAAAATCCAAGAACACTGCCGCCTAAGTTCAGCATGGCTGCTTCGTGGCTTAAGCGTGTTCTTGTGCTTGGCTCGTAGAAAAGAGTTGCGAGCTTCTTTCCGCCGCAGGCGCGGGCATATTTTTCCGGGTTCGCCTCAATGTCTCCTGCCAGGTTTAAAAGCTGGTCTAATTCTTCTACCGTAAAGTCCAGCGGGCTCATTAAATGTCTCATAAAAACCTCCTTTTGGAAAATGAGAAAATGGCGCAAAAAAAGAAGTCTTAAAGAAAGGTATCACAATTAAGTTCTGAAAATAGTTCCCTCCTGAAAAACTTCCGAATTTGATTATTTGGTTACGTCTTTACTATCATATAATAAAAGAGAAAGATTTTCAATGCTAAGATATATCGTTTATGGATTTTGGGAGAAACCTGATGTATAATATCCACATGGCGGCGAGGAGCCGGCGGTGGAAAAAATCATTAAGAGAAAGAAACAGGAGAAATGAGCAATGGATAAGTTGGACGAATTACGGACTGAGCTTGATAAGATCGACGCGCAGATGATAAGGCTCTATGAGCAGAGGATGGCAGTCTGTGAAAAGGTTGGAGAAGTTAAAATAGAGGAAGGCAGGAAGGTATTTGACAAACAAAGAGAGCGCGAGAAACTTAACTGTGTAACAAAAAATGCCAAAGATGCATTTTTTAAAAAAGGGCTTACAGAAATGTTTGAACAGCTTATGAGTCAGAGCAGGAAACTGCAGTACCAGTTACTGACCAAAAAAGGCGCTTTAGGAAGGCTCCCGTTTATCGGAGTGGACGCCCTGGACTGGGAGGAGTCTAGAATTGTATTCCAGGGAACGGACGGAGCTTATTCCCAGGCGGCCATGCAGCAGTATTTTCGGGAAGATGTGAACAGTTTCCATGTGCAGACTTTCCGGGATGCCATGGAGGCGATCGAAGAGGGATCGGCAGATTTTGCCGTACTTCCAATTGAGAATTCTTCCGCCGGGGTGGTCAATGAGGTATACGACTTGCTGGTGGAGTTTGAGAATTATATTGTGGGGGAGGTAGTACTGCCCGTCAACCATTATCTGGTAGGTACGGAGGATACGGAAATGGAGAATATTGAGCGGGTGTATTCCCATCCCCAGGCGTTGATGCAGAGTTACAAATATCTGGATCAGCACAGCGGCTGGCAGCAAATCGGTGTGGCAAATACGGCGGTTGCGGCGAAAAAAATACTGGAAGAACATAATCCGGTTCAGGCGGCTATCTGCAGCGAACATGCGGCGAAGATTTACGGCTTAAAGATCCTTAAGGAGAAAATTAACCATGATAACAGCAATTCTACCCGGTTTATTGTGGTTACCAATCAGAAAATCTTCTTAAAAAACGCGAAGAAAATCAGTATCTGTTTTGAAGTGGCCCATGAGAGCGGTTCTTTGTATCATTTGCTGTCGCATTTTATTTATAACGACCTGAATATGACAAGGATCGAGTCGAGGCCGGTGGAAGGGAAAGCCTGGGAATATCGGTTTTTTGTGGACTTTGAGGGGAATATGGGCGAACCCGCAGTTAAAAATGCGATCCGCGGTCTGCGGGAAGAGTCTAAGAGTTTAAAGATACTTGGCAATTATTGAAAGAGAGGGAGAAAATGAGAGTAAAGGAACTGATGCTGTACCGTCATATGGAGCAGGAGAAGATTCTGCATGATATGGCGTTTTTGGCGGAAAATTATGACAGTGATTATTATTACAGAGAAGATCTTAGAGGACTGCTGTTTGACTGTGCAAATAAGATTCTGGAGCTTGCGGTCAGCCATGGACTGGAAGGGAATTTGTGGCATAATTACTTAACTTACCTTTTGGTAAGCGACGAGAATGCATATAGTACCTCCTGTGAAATCGTAGGTGCGGCAGCCGGGAGTATCAACCGGGCGGCTATGCATGATTTTGCTGTTTTTAAAGAATTGTTTGACTATGATTTTGCAGATATGGAACATAAGCTTGGGACGGACTGTATGTCCATGCTGCGGGAATTTACTGCTTCCGGCGGGCATGGACGTATGTTTAATAAGAGAATCCGCGACCGAATCTGCGAACTTGGCAGAAGCCTTGCGGCGGCAGAAGACGCGGAGGAAATCGGGAACTTCCTGACACAGTTTTATCAGGAGTTTGGCGTAGGGAAATTCGGACTCCATAAGGCGTTTCGGGTTGAACACACGGAGAACGGAGCCGAGATCGTTCCGATTGCCAAGATTGCGCACGTACATCTAGACGACTTAGTGGGATATGAACTGGCTAAGAAAAAGCTGATTCAAAATACCGAGGCGTTTGTAAGCGGGCGCAGGGCAAATAACTGTTTGCTGTACGGGGACGCCGGAACAGGGAAATCCACATCCATTAAGGCGATTTTGAATCAGTACTACGACAGGGGACTTCGGATGATCGAGGTGTACAAGCACCAGTTCCGGGATTTGAATGATGTGATAGCGCAGATAAAGAACAGGAATTATAAGTTTATTATTTATATGGACGATTTGTCATTCGAGGAATTTGAGACAGATTATAAATATTTAAAGGCGGTAATCGAAGGCGGTTTGGAGAAAAAACCGGAGAACGTCCTGATTTATGCAACTTCCAACCGGAGGCATCTGGTAAGGGAGTCCTTTAAGGATAAGGCGGATCGGGATGAGGAACTCCACACCAGCGACACGGTGCAGGAGAAGCTGTCGCTTGCGGCAAGGTTCGGGGTAAGCGTTTATTTTGGAAAGCCGGATAAGAAGCTTTTCCAGGAAATTGTACGGAAGCTTGCGGCAAGAACGGAGCTTTCCATCTCAGAAGACGAGCTGCTTTTAGAGGCGAATAAGTGGGAGCTGGCTCATGGGGGCATGTCCGGCAGGACGGCGAGACAGTTTGTGGATTATCTGCTGGGGTTCGGACAAGGAGAGGAGTAGTGCGCGCCGGCACACTACTCCTCTAGTAGTTTCAGCGCGGAAATATCAGAATTGATTACCAGAGAATAGTTTGTATGGTAGATGACGAATCCCGGCCTTGCGCCGCTTACTTTTTTGACATGCTTTTTTTCAATATAGTCGATTTCTACCTTATCGCCGCCCCGGTTTTTGGAATAGTAAGCGGCAAGTTTTCCCGCTTCCTCGAATACCCGGTCCGGCAGAACGTCCCCGTCGGATTTGACGATAACATGAGAACCGGGCGCGCCTTTGGCATGGAACCACCAGTCATTTCCGGCTGCAAAATGAAAAGTTAGTTCTTCGTTCTGGAAATTGTTCTTTCCAACATACATATGATAGCCGTCGCTGGATAAATAGTGGAACGGCTGGCTTTTTAACTTCACTTTCTTTTTGGCGTGCTTGCGCCGGATATATCCGCTTTCGGTTAATTCTTCTTTGATCTGCGCAAGATCGCCCTCGTTTGAAGCGATGTCTAAGGCGTTTCCTACAGATTCTAAGTAAGTAATGTCATCTTCTGTTTCCTTGATTAATTCACTGAGGGCTTCAAAGGTGCGTTTTTGTTTGTTGTATTTGGCAAAATAGCGCTGCGCATTTTCCTGCGGGGTTTTGGCAGTGTCCAGAGGGATTTGAACCATTTCATTATTGTAATAGTTCTGGGCTTCTAAGATTTTGGCGCCGGGCTCTAAGTTATAACCGTATACGTTAATCAGTTCTCCGTATATTTTATACTTTTCCCGGCCGTTGGTATCCTGGAGCTGCTTAGACTGTAAGTCAAATTTCTTGCGGTTCCGTTCCAAAGCGGTTTGGACGATTTTGCGCAGGTCTACGGATTTCTGCCGGATTCTGGTTATGGTATTTTTCTCTGCATAGTAGGCGGCAAGAAGCGCCGAAACAGAGGGGAAAACTTTTTGCCCGCAGGAGCCGTAGTGAGTCAGGGGCAGGCAGGAAAACTCTTTCGGCGAGCCGTTCTCGTAATAGGTAACGGGAGAAAAGCGCCCGTTTCTCAATTCGTCAAAATAGAAATTGAACTGATTGTACAGATGCAGCAGGGCATCTTCCGATAAGTCTTTTGCCGTCATGTCGGAATCGATACCCGCCAGATAGCAGATTTCTTCAGCAGCTACCGGGCTGATACCAGTAAAGCTGGTGTAAATTGCCTTCCCCACCGGCATAGGCTTCCGAAGGAGAGCGTCGGCAAAAGCCGAACACTCAGCGGTCAGAGGATTCAGTTTGTTCATCGTATCCGGGATAAAGTAATCCCTGCCGGGAAGCACTTCCCGGACGGAACTCATCTGAGCGGAAACATGCTTGATGCTGTCAATAATCATGTCCTTGTGGTCGCAGAAAATAATATTACTGTGCTTGCCCATAATCTCTGCAATAAGCTTTTTTCTGCACAGATCCCCCATCTCGTCCAGATGCTCAATGTGAAAAACAATGATCCGTTCCAACCCCGGCTGGGTGATATCCACAATTCTTCCGCTGCCGATATGCTTCCTTAAAAGCATGCAGAAATTCGGCGCCGTCATGGGGCTTTGCTTGTTTTCCTCCGTCAGATAGATCAGCGGAAGCGAAGCGCTGGCGGAGATGCAGAGGCGGCGCTGTCCCTGCGGGGTCTTAATCGTCAGCAGAAGCTCGTCCGCTTCCGGCTGCGCTATTTTATTGATTCTTCCGTCAGTAAGTGTAAACCGTAGTTCCTGCGTCAAGGCAGCAACCGTAATTCCGTCAAAAGCCATAATGATAAGTCCTTTCTCTATATAAAAGTAATGCTGGATAAACTGTAATTGCACCAGAATATTTCATATCGTTGTCTAGATACATATAGAGGTATCATAGCACAGATTCCCCGCCGGGACAAATAAAATGACGCAAATAAAATCAAGAGAAAAACCCGCGTGAACAGCAAGACGCCCCGGTTGACGGAACAAGCGAAATGATTTATAATGATACATGGAAAACTAGAACTGCGATGCCGAAACCGGTCAGACAGTTCTGTTTTACTATGACGATAGAAGAGAAGGCTAACGATATGATTAAAAGTATGACAGGTTTTGGGCGCGGCGAGGCGTCGGACGGCGACCGCAAATTTACGGTTGAGATGAAGAGTGTAAACCATCGCTATCTGGATGTGAATATCCGCATGCCAAAGAAGCTGAATTTCTTTGACAGTGCGATTCGGGCGCTCCTAAAAAAGTATGCGGCCAGAGGAAAGGTGGATATTTTTATTACCTACGAGGATTTATCTGAAAATCAGATGTCTTTGAAGTATAACGAGACGCTCGCAAAGGAGTACCTGTCTTGTTTTAAGAAGATGGAGGAAAGTTTCGGGCTGGATTATGACGTGCGTGTTTCTACGATAGCCAGATGCCCGGAGGTGCTTACCATGGAAGAGCAGACCGCGAACGAGGAGGAACTCTGGTGCGGGCTTGAGAAAGCCATGAAACAGGCGTTAGAGCAATTTGTTGAAACAAGGGAGACAGAAGGGGAGAATCTGAAGGCTGACATCATAAGTAAATTAGACGGGATGCTTGAGAAGGTCGGGTATATTGAAACACGAACGCCGGAAATTGTTGCAGAATACCGGGGAAAGTTAGAAGATAAAGTGAGGGAACTCCTTGCGGACACGCAGGTGGATGAAGGCAGGATTGCCGCGGAGGTTGTTATTTTTGCGGATAAGATCTGTACCGACGAAGAGGTAGTAAGGCTTAGAAGCCATATTATACATATGAAGGAAACTTTTCAGGCAGAAGAAAGCGGCATTGGCCGGAAGCTTGATTTTATTGCCCAGGAGATGAACCGCGAGGCCAATACCATTCTTTCCAAAGCAAATGATATTGAGGTTTCCAATTATGCTATAGATTTAAAGACGGAGATAGAGAAAGTACGAGAGCAGATTCAGAATATTGAATAGGAGTACGGTTATGAACAGACAGGGAATATTAATTGTTGTATCCGGATTTTCCGGTTCCGGCAAGGGTACGATTATGAAGGAGCTTCTTAAAAGATACGACAACTATGCGCTTTCTATTTCCGCAACCACCAGGAAGCCCCGGGAAGGCGAAGCGGAGGGAAGGGAATATTTTTTCAAAACAAGGGAAGAATTTGAAAAAATGATTGCGAAAGAGGAACTGATAGAGTATGCTAGGTACGTGAATAATTATTACGGGACTCCTAAGGCGTACGTAGAAGAACAGCTTGCCGCGGGCAGAGATGTGATTTTGGAGATCGAGCTTCAGGGGGCCTTAAAGATTAAGGACAGGTTTCCGGACGCGCTGCTGCTGTTCGTGACTCCGCCTTCTGCCAAAGAACTAAAGCGAAGGCTTGTGAGCCGGGGAACGGAGACGGCTGAGGTGATCGAACAGAGGATGAAGCGGGCCGTGGAGGAATCCGAGGGCATGGAGTCTTATGATTACTATGTGATAAACGACGTGCTGGATACCTGCGTGGAAGACGTACACAGAATTATTTGCGCGGAACACAGCAGAAGTATGCGCAACCAGGGATTTGCAAAACAGATCAAGCGAGAATTGAAAGGAGAATAACAGATGCTGCATCCATCTTATACTGATTTAATGAAGGTTGTAAATAAGGACGTAGAGGAAGGCGAGACAAAGGTGGTCAACAGCCGGTATTCTATCGTGATGGCAACCTCTAAGAGAGCAAGACAATTAATTGACGGGGATTTTCCGCTGGTTCACGCCAAGGACGGGGACAAACCGCTGTCAACCGCTATTGCGGAGCTGAATGGAGAGAAGATTAAGATTATAGCCGAAGAAAGCGAATAGATAAAAGAAGGAAGAGGCAGATGCTTGAGCTTAGGTATCTGCCTTTTGCGGAGAAAGAGAACGGTGGGGAGAAGAGGTATGAATATATTATTTGTTTCTCTTGGATGTGATAAAAATCTGGTTGATTCGGAAGTCATGCTGGGGGTCCTTGCTTCGCGGGGGCATCGGATGGTGGACGACGAGACATTAGCGGATGTGATTGTGGTGAATACCTGCTGTTTTATCCATGACGCCAAGGAAGAAAGTATCCAGGCGATTCTGGAGATGGCGGATTATAAGAAGGAAGGAAGCCTGAAAGCGCTGATTGTGACAGGATGTCTGGCGCAGCGTTACCAGAAGGAGATTTTTGAGGAAATTCCGGAGGTGGATGCGGTGCTTGGCACAGCTTCTTATGAAAAAATAGCGGAAGCCATTGATGAGGTTTTAGAAGGCGGAGCTGCTCTTTATCTGGAAGATATTAACGTTTTGCCGGAGACCGCAGGGAAACGGATGCTGACGACCGGAGGCCATTACGCATATTTAAAGATAGCGGAAGGGTGCGATAAGCGCTGCACCTATTGCATTATTCCGAAGATACGGGGCAATTACCGGAGCGTTCCGATGGAGCGGCTTGTGGAAGAGGCAGCAGAGCTTGCCGAGTCGGGGGTCAGGGAGCTGATTTTAGTGGCTCAGGAGACGACGCTTTACGGCAGGGATCTTTATGGAGAAAAGTCGCTTCATAAGCTGCTTAGGAAGCTATGCAGGATTGACGGGATCTGGTGGATCCGTATTCTTTACTGTTATCCGGAAGAGATTGATGAGAATCTGATACAGGTGATAAAGGAAGAACCAAAGATCTGCCATTATCTGGATTTGCCGATCCAGCATGCATCCGATGAGATCTTGAAGAAAATGGGCAGAAGGACGACAAAAAAGGAACTGGTTGGAATCATCGGCAGGCTTCGGGAGGAGATTCCGGATATCGTGCTTCGGACTACGCTGATTACAGGATTTCCGGGAGAGGAGGAAATACACCATAGGGAACTGCTGAATTTCGTCGATGAGATGGAATTTGACAGGCTTGGAGTATTTACCTATTCCCAGGAAGAGGACACGCCTGCGGCGGATATGCCGGATCAGGTATCGGAAGAGGTGAAGGAAGCCCGGCAGGCAGAGCTGATGGAGCTGCAGCAGGAGATTGCCTTTGACCTTGCGGAGGATATGGTCGGCAGAGAAGTAACGGTAATGATAGAAGGAAAGGTAGCCGACGAGAACGCTTATGTAGGAAGAACCTATATGGACGCGCCGAATGTGGACGGATTGATATTTATTGATGCAGAAGAAGAGATGATGTCCGGAGACTTTGCCAAGGCGCGGGTAACCGGAGCGTTAGAATATGATTTGATAGGAGAGTTGATAAAATGAATTTGCCAAATAAACTGACGGTACTGCGAATGATTATGGTTCCATTTTTTGTGTTATTCATGCTGACGGATATTGGCGGCGACGCAAATAAATGGATTACGTTGGTGATCTTTTGTGTGGCAAGCCTTACGGATTTGCTGGACGGTAAGATTGCGCGGGCCAGGAATCTGGTAACGAATTTTGGAAAGTTTATGGATCCGCTGGCAGACAAAATGCTGGTATGCTCCGCTATGATTTGTTTTATCCCCATGGGGAAGCTGACGGCGTGGTATGTGATTATTGTGATTGCCAGAGAGTTTATTATCAGCGGGTTCCGGCTGGTAGCCTCTGACAACCAGGTGGTGATCGCCGCCAGCTACTGGGGGAAGTTTAAAACCGTATCCCAGATGATAATGATTATTTTATTGATTGCCGACCTTGGCGGAATATTTGACACCATCGGCTTGGCGCTCGTGTGGATATCTTTGCTGCTGACGGTGGTTTCGCTTGTGGATTATGTGGCGAAGAACATCGAAGTGTTAACAAAAGGAGGCATGTAAGATGACCGTTGAACTGATATCAGTAGGTACGGAGATTTTACTGGGGAATATTGTCAATACAAACGCGGCTTATCTGGCGGAAAAGATAGCCGCTCTTGGGTTATCCTGCTATCACCAAAGCGCGGTAGGGGACAATGAAGAACGCTTAGAGGACGCCCTTAGGCTTGCGCTTTCCAGATCGGATATTGTGATTTTGAGCGGCGGTTTAGGGCCTACAAAAGACGATCTAACAAAGGAAGTAACGGCCAAGGTATTTGGAAAAAAGCTTGTGGAAGATGCTCATACGAAGGAGCGGATCCAGGCATATTTTGACCGCATCCATACAAAAAACAAGATTACCAGTAATAACTGGAAGCAGGCTCTTACTCCAGAAGGGGCAGTAGTTGTGGATAACCATAATGGGACTGCGCCGGGACTGATTTTAAAGGGAGAGAATGGAAAGACGGCCATTTTGCTTCCGGGTCCGCCCAATGAAATTAAGCCGATGTTTGAGCGGGATATTGCGCCGTATCTGAACCGTCTGCAGCCGGAAGGGATTTATTCTAAGATGGTGAAGGTGTGTTCTGTAGGCGAGAGCCGGGCGGAGACGATGGTTGCGGATATCATGGATGCACAGACGAATCCGACGCTGGCGCCTTACGCCAAGACGGGAGAGGTACATTTCCGTGTGACGGCGAAGGCTAAGGATGAAGAGACGGCAAACGCGCTGATGGAGCCTATGGTGAGAGAACTGTATGCACGTTTTGGCGATAAGATATATACCACAAAGGAGCATGTGACTTTAGAAGAGGCGATTGTGGAGCTTTTGAAGGAGAAAGGGATGACCGTTACTACGGCGGAATCCTGTACCGGAGGCCTGCTGGCAGGAAGGATTATGAATGTGGCCGGCGCATCCGCTGTCTATCAGGAAGGATATATCACCTATTCAAACCGTGCCAAGGAAAAACTTTTGGGAGTGTCGGAAGAGACCCTGAGAACTTATGGGGCTGTCAGCGCCGAGACGGCCGCTCAGATGGCAGAAGGCGCCGCGAAAGCGGCAGAAGCGGACGCGGCTTTGGCGGTTACCGGTATCGCCGGCCCCGGTGGGGGAAGCAGCGAGAAACCGGTGGGGCTTGTTTACGTAGGATGTTTTGTAAAGGGGAGAGTTCGCACCGAGGAATTTATATTTACCGGAAACCGGGAAAAGAACAGGGATTATGCGGTGGTACGGGCGCTGACGGTACTCAGAGAGGAATTAATATGTTTGTAAGAACCATAAACCAGAACGAAATCCTGCCCGCGCTGCATCTGGCTTGGGAGGTCTATGCATCGGATGTGGCGCCGCTCGTGAAACCGGAAGCAGTTGCGGGATTTCAGCAGTTGATACGGTATGAGAATATAGCGCCGCGCATTCAGGGCGGCGAGATAAGGCTGTTTGGTGCTTGGGAAGGCTCGGAACTGTGCGGGGTAAGCGGAATCGACCGGAGAGGGAATATTCTGCTTTTCTATGTACGGAAAGTTTGGCAGCGAAAGGGCGTTGGGCGGCAGCTTATGTATGCCATGTGCCAGTTCTGCGGGCAGGAACTTGTCGTGACCAGGATGACGATGCGTGCATTTCCTTCAGCGGCAATGGCTATGAATCATTTAGGGATGCGGGACGTGGCTTCGGCGCAGACCGTGGGACCGGAGACATTTATCCCTATGGAGATGATGCTTGCGCCGGGAGCGATGACGTCCGGAAGAGGGAAAAATCAAACCAAAGTCATTGTAGCGGCGGTCGTTTTGCTGATTGCTTTTTTCGCGCTTCTGGTAAAGATGATTTATAATGAGGCCCGAGATGTGTTCAGCAATCCTCATACCTATCCGTTTGATGAATACGGGAGTTTTGGAGATTATGATGAATTTGGGAATTGGTTCGGGGACGACTACTACGACGGGGAAGAAGACAACTTATCGGGTATGGAGATGATTCCCGAATATGAGGAAAAGGGGCTGTCTTTTAAAATAATCGAAGAAAGCTATCTGGATACGCCGGATGATAAGAAGACAACTTACGTAGATTTTGAAATTTTTTATCCGCAGATCAAGGAGCTTTCCGACGAGGCTTTGCAGAAACAGATTAATGAAGAGCTGAAGAACTGCGCGATGGAGACGGTGGACAGGATTTATGAAAATCCGACGCCGGAAATCAGAGAAAGAGTACTTGGGGAAGAGTATCCGGTGATTGCGGATTATGTGAAATATAAAGTAACATATCTGACAGAGGATTATCTCTGCGTCGTCTTTGAGGATTACAGTTATGAAGGAAGCGAAGACGCCTATTATGTGGGACTTCGGGCAAAAAGCGTGAATCTGAAAGACGGGTCGGTATACGAGGTGAAAGACATCGTTGACTTGAAGGATGCGTTTGTAAAAGACTGGCTGGAAAGAATGAAAAGCGAGTCAGGTTCCGAAGATATTCTGTCGGAGTTAAATACGAAGGAACTAACAAAGGCGCTGTCCGGCGAAGATACAAAAAATGGCGTTTATCTTCCGCTGTTTTTCGCGGATAAGGACGGTTTGGAGATTGGATTTTCTTTTCATTATGAATCGGAGGATGAGAGCGATTTGGGATACGCATGGGTGACGGCTCCCTTTGATGAAGACGAAATCCGGAAATATCAGACGGAGAATCCATTCTGGGATTTGCTAAAATAGATTGACGAATAAGACAAATTATGAGAAAATAGTAAAAGACTTGGTGATATATTTAACACACCATACGTTTAGAAAAATCATGTACAGTTGAAAGGAGTTTTAAAATGATTTATTCACATGAAGTAGAGATGATGTGTCCGGTAGCACAGGGTGCGAATCATGGACCAGCTCCAATTCCGGAAGAAGCAAAATGGGTAAAAGCGAAAGAAATCAGCGACATTTCTGGTTTTACGCACGGCATAGGCTGGTGCGCGCCGCAGCAGGGCGCCTGCAAGCTTACGCTTAACGTAAAAGAAGGAATTATCCAGGAAGCTCTTGTTGAGACCCTTGGATGTTCCGGGATGACTCATTCCGCTGCTATGGCATCAGAAATCCTTCCTGGAAAGACAATTTTAGAGGCATTGAATACAGACCTTGTCTGCGATGCAATCAATACAGCTATGAGAGAGCTGTTCCTTCAGATCGTATATGGAAGAACGCAGAGTGCATTTTCAGAAGACGGACTTGCTATCGGAGCAGGCCTGGAAGATCTTGGAAAGGGACTTCGTTCTCAGATTGGTACAATGTATGGCACATTAGCGAAAGGTCCTCGTTATCTTGAGATGGCAGAAGGCTATGTAACAGGCATCGCACTGGACGCAAATGATGAGATCATCGGATACAAGTTCGTATCCCTTGGAAAGATGGCAGACTTCATCAAAGCAGGCGACACACCGAATGAGGCTTGGGAGAAGGCTCAGGGACAGTATGGGCGCGTTGCAGACGCAGTGAAGATCATCGACCCGCGTAAAGAGTAAGTTACATATCGCAATAGAAATAGGAGGATAGATAAATGGCTTTATTTGAATCATATGAAAGAAGAATTGATAAAATCAATGAAGTA
>CAJURK010000063.1 GCA_910588745.1 uncultured Dorea sp.
ACAACCGGTGCGGGCGCCGTTTTGACGGGCAGTACGGGACCCTGCCGAAGGGTTATGACCATAAGTACGTGTATTCCCACTTGGGGTACAACCTAAAGGTAACGGATATGCAGGCCGCTATTGGCGCGGCTCAGCTTAAGAAGCTGCCGGGGTTTGTGGAACGTCGCCGGGAGAACTGGGACTACCTGAAGGAGCAGCTTAAGGATTTAAACGAATATTTTGTACTGCCTGAAATTACGCCGGACTCCAGCCCGAGCTGGTTTGGTTTCATGATGATGGTAAGGGATGGAGCCGGCAAGACTAGGGACGAGGTTACCGCATACCTAGAGGAACACGGGATACAGACCCGCGCGCTGTTTGCCGGGAATATCACGCGCCACCCATGCTTCGAGGCATTGGAGGAAGGCAGGGATTACCGGATAGCGGGCGGCCTTGAAAAAACAGACGAGGTTATGCATAAAGGCTTCTGGGTAGGGGTCTATCCGGGCATGACCAAAGAGATGCTGGATGAAATGGCGCACAGGATACGCGAGAGCGTGCAGTAACACAGCGGATACACAGCATAAAGGAGGAAACACTATGATAAATGGTTTGAAGATATTTGACTGTACCCTCCGGGAAGTCGGTTACCAGACAGGGTGGCGCTTTACGGATAAATTTGTCCGGAATGTATACCGGTTCGCCCAGGGAAAAGGGATTGATTACGTAGAACTGGGATTCTTCCATCAGGAAGCGGCGGACCCGGATAGGGGGATTTACCGATACTGCAGTACAAAGAATGACGAGATTGCAGATGTATTTAAGGGTTCCAAAAACGTAACGAAACTTTCTGCCATGCGGGACATCCAGCGGCCGCTCTCGCCGCTTCTGCCGGCGGACCAGAGCATTGTTGACACAATCCGGATCCTCACCCGTTCCCATGAAACGGACCTTGGGATTCTGGAAGGCTATGTAGACGAGGCCATGGGGTTGGGGTACGAGGTGTTTATCAACTTCACCAGCGCGGGCTACAACTCACGGGAAATGAACATGGAGTTTGCCAAGTTTGCCAAGGAAAAGGGCGTGCATGCCATTGAATTTGCGGACACGGAAAGTGTAATGACGGAGGAATATGTAAAGAGGACGATCCGGGACTGCCATGAGATCGGAATTGAGATGGGAGTACACCTCCACGACAAGAACGGCACGGCGGAATTCCTTGCAGATCTTGCAATCGCGGAAGGCGCGGACTATATGGACGTAACCCATGTGGGGCTGGGCGGCAAATGGCGGGACGGCAACGTGACGATGGAATATCTTCTTAGGAAGCTGGAAATCAGCGGCGGGTACGAGGCTACCATGATTCGGAACGAGCTGATCGAGAACCTGATTGAATTTAACCCATACAGCGCGGCGGAGTAAATAAGATGAAAGTATCAGATTATGTAATACAATTCCTTGCGGATCTGGGAATCGGTCATGTCTTTTATGTCAGCGGCGGCGGCGCCATGCACTTAAATGATTCTCTAGGAAGAAACGGGGAAATTGAGGGCGTATGTACGCTCCATGAACAGGGCGCGTCGATTGCGGCGGAAGCCTACGCCAGGATCAGTGAAAACTACGGGGCCTGCCTTGTAACTTCGGGCCCGGGCGGAACGAATGCGGTTACAGGGGCGGCGGGCGCCTATTACGATTCCACTCCGGTCATTTACGTGTCGGGGCAGGTAAAGCGGGACGATTTGGCGGGGGAACAGGGGATCCGTCAGTTTGGGATACAGGAGGCGGATATCCTGTCCATTGTGGGATCTATCACCAAGTACGCGGTGCAGATACGGGAACCGGAAAGAATCCGGTATGAGATGGAGAAAGCGGCGTTTCTTGCAAAAGAGGGACGGCCGGGTCCGGTGTGGATAGACATCCCCTTGGATATTCAGGCATCCGAGATCGAGCCGGACGAACTGGAAACGTATCAGAAACCGGAGGGCGGATGTGGTTCCCGGTTGGATAAGGACGAACTGAACAGCCGGATTGCACAGGTGTTTGATTTACTTCGCAGTGCAGAGCGCCCGCTGATCCTTCTCGGAAACGGTATCCGCTTAGCGGGGGCCGCGCCGGAAGCGAGGGAGTTCTGTGAAGCGTTAGGAGCCCCTGTGGTGACCTCATGGAACGGGGTGGATCTGATTGAAGACAGCCATCCGCTGTTCTACGGGCGTCCGGGCTCGGTGGGACACCGCCATGCAAACTTCATCCAGCAGAATGCAGACCTTGTAGTTACCATCGGAAGCAGGCTGAACCTCCTTTCCACAGGCTATAATTACGCAGGCTTTTTAGGACAGGCAAAGCATGTGATGGTGGACATTGACGAGAAGGAGATGCATAAGAAAAGCGTGCGTCCTTATCTGGAAATCCCCTGCGACGCAGGATATTTCCTCAGGAAAATGCTGGAAAACAAGGAAAGGCTTAGAACTTCGCAAAAGGAGGAATGGATTTCCTACTGCGACGACATGAGGAAGCGGTATCCGGTCTTTATCCCGGAGGCGAAGCCAAGGGAAGGGTACGTAAGCACCTACCGGCTGGTAGAGGAAATCAGCCGTCAGATGACGGGGGACGACATTTACCAGTTCACCAGCTCCGGGACTTCGGTGGACATTGCCATGAAGATGTTCCGGGTTAAGCGGGGACAGAGGGCGTTCCTTACGAAGGGACTGGCCGCGATGGGATTTGACGTACCGGCCTGCATCGGGAGCTGCATTGCTTCCGGCGGAAGGCGTACCATCTGCGTAACCGGCGACGGGAGCGTGATGATGAACATTCAGGAGCTGGAGGTCATAAAGAGGCGGAACCTGCCTGTGAAGCTTTTTATCACGGATAACGGGGGCTACAGCATGATCTACGGTTCCCAGAACGGGAATTTCAAGGGGCGCCTTACGGGCTGTACGGAGGAATCCGGGCTGACGCTGCCGGATATCGGGAAGATAGCCGAGGCCTTTGGAATCAGGACGCTGGAGTTGGATTCCGAAGCGGACTTGGAAGGGAAAGTCCGGGAGGCCTTTGAGTATAGAGGCCCTGTGGTGTGCAGGGTGAAATCGGACATTGAGCAGAAAATCCTGCCAAGGCAGGCGAATTATATGAAAGAGGACGGCCAGATGGCGTCCCGGCCGCTGGACGATATGGCGCCGCTTCTCGGACGGGAAGAGTTAGAGGCCGCCCGCTGGAAGTAAAGACCATAAAGATATGAAGGTGTGGAAATATGAGGATTATTATAACGGGGGCTACCGGATTTCTGGGGAAGGCCCTGTGCCGGGAACTGACGGAACACGGGCATGAAGTGACCGCGGTTGTCCGCCCGGAATCAGCCGAAAAGGCGAAAGAGCTTGCAGTAAGCCGGGTAATTGAGCTTCCCTTGGAAGAACTGGAAACCTTAACTGGGCAGGAAGATACTAGGGAGTCGGAAAGCCCGGACTCCGTGGAGCTACCAAAAAAACGGCATGGAGAGCCGCTTAAGAAATACGACGTCTTCTGCCACCTTGCATGGAACGGTTCCGGCGGGGAGTCGCGTAACGACTACGGAATACAGCTTGAGAATCTCCGTTATATGGAAAAAGCGTTAAGAGCCGCAAAGAGCTGCGGCTGTACGAAATTCATAGGCGCCGGGAGTCAGGCGGAGTACGGCGTCGTGCATGGGCAGGCGGCGGAAGATACGACGGTGCCAAACCCTTTTATGATGTACGGAGCGGCAAAGCTTGCCTGTCTGCATATGGGGCGGGTCTTAGCGGAACAGCTTGGGATCACTTTCGTATGGCCGAGGATATACAGCGTATACGGGCCAAGGAAAAACGATCCGACGCTTTTAGGCTATGTAGCTCAAAGCCTGCGGGAAGGAAAGACGCCGGAACTTAGCGCCTGTGAAAATATGTGGGATTTTATGTATATCACGGACTTTACAAGGGCGATGCGCCTGCTGGCGGAAAGCCCGGAAGCGGAAGGAATTTACCATGTGGCCAGCGGGGATGCGCGGAAACTCAAAGAATTTGTGGAGTTGGAAAGAGATCTGGTAAGGCCAGGGGCAGAACTAAACTTCGGGGCAAGGAAAGCGGACGAAAAGCGGACCTTCTGGCTGGAACCGGACGTAAGCCGGATAGAGAAGCTTGGATTTCAGTGCGAAGTACCTTTTGCACAGGGAATTCAATTACTTTCATTGAATTAGGAATGACTCTGATCATAATTTTATGAAAAAAATCAGCATTTTTCGTTTGTTTCAGTATCTCTCATCAGAAGAAAACATTATCACTAGTTACTATAAGAACAGTATTAAAAAGCCATGATATTCCAAAAAAACTTAATTTTAGAGCTAACAAAATATACGAGAAAGTAAAGAAATTATGAGAGGAGAAGTTCGCGAATGAAATGGGAAAATCAAGGTCATGAATTTGATAATATAGCAAAGATATTGTGTAATAAAGAAACAAAATATTATATTTGGGGAACAGCAAATATAGCACATAATTTAATTAACCTATGTGGACATGAGATCAAGATAATTGGCGCTGTGGATTCAGATATTAAACGTCAGGGTAAGAAAATATGCAGTTTAATTATTGAAAATCCGGAAATTTTAAATCCTGACTCGGGCTATATTGTTCTTGTGACAACAAGCGCATTTAAAGAAGTAAAAAAACAATTATTAGACAAAGGTTTTGAAGAGAATATTACTTTTTTTGATTACTTCATTTTCACACAAATTTTTCAGTTGTATAAACATGACAGATTATATTCTCGTCGCTTAGATATTGCTTTGACAGAACGTTGTACTTTGAAGTGCAGGAAATGTAACATGTTTATGCCATACTTTTCAACACCGTCAGATTTAGATAAAGAGGAGGTGTTACAACAAGTTGACCAATACTTTTCCATGGTTGAGTATTTGGAAAGTTTTAATTTATTAGGCGGTGAACCGCTATTGTATGTTCCTTTAGCTGAGATTATATCTTATGTTGCTGATAAATATAGAGATAGAATAGAACATTTTAAAATTTTTACTAATGGCATGATTTTGCCAAATAAAGAATTGCTTGGTTTATTTTATAAACATTCTATTGAAATACAAATTAGTGATTATACTGAAGCAGTTCCTTACAAAAAAAGAATGCAAGAATTAGTCGATTTACTAGAAAAATCAAAGATTAATTATTATATCCTAAAATCCTCTATATGGGGAGACTTTGGCTTTCCCGAAAATCCTAATTCCATTTCAGATAACAAATTAATTCCTTTTTTTGACGCATGTCGAGCATCATTTAGAGGGCTATATAAGAATAGAGTTTACTTTTGCCATTTGGAAACTAGCGCAATTAGAGCAGGACTCTATGCAGACAATCCCAATGACTATTTTGATTTATCTAAAAAAACAGAAAATAAGAAAAAGAAATTTTTTGAATTTGATTTTGGCTTTAACCAGAGTGGCGCCATCTCCTTTTGTAAAGTTTGCAGAGGCTGTGATACTGTAAATTCATTAACTGTAAACGCGGCAGAACAAATGGAGGGGCAAAATGTTTAGTGACAGAGACGAGGCTCGGGAAGTACTTGAGTTTTTTACGAATGCCTTCGAATTACACAAAAATAGACCAATTGTTTTGTATGGCATAGGCGTTAATACGAAAATTCTCATACATAATCTAAAAAATTATCATATAGCAGGGGTTATGGATGCAAAACATGAAGGGGAAATGTTTGAAGGATTGCCTGTATTTTCTGAGGAAGAAGTAAAACAAGTTACGGATACTATCGTAATTGTAGCGAGAGCAGCTGTTGTTCCACTTATTTATAATCGAATCAAATATTTAGAAGAATTTGGAATAGCAATATTTGATGTAAGAGGCGTAAATTTAGCAAAAACAAAAAATAAATTTTCTCTTTCGACGAAATATTTGCATAGGGCAACATTGGAAAAGTTAATATTGGGACATGAGGTTATTTGTTTTGATATTTTTGACACTTTAATTTCCAGAAAAGTTGTCCAACCGGAAGATATTTTTGAGATAGTAGAACGGAGATTAATAAAAAAGGGATTAAATATAAATTTTCGTATATTAAGAGAAACGGCGAGCGGCAACGCATATAAAAAGAAAATTTCACCGACTCTTACGGATATTTATACCGAAATGGCTTGTATAGGAAATGTTGACTCTATTACTCTTGCAAATATTAAGGAGGAAGAATTTCAAACAGAACTAGATTTCACTGCACCAAGAGAATCGGTTATTTCATTATTAAAATTTGCTCAAAAAGCAGGAAAAAAAGTATATTTGGTCAGTGATATGTATTTAGAAGCTTCATATATCGAACGGTTATTGAAAAAATACGGTATTAAAGAGTACGATCGACTAATTATATCCTGCGAATATTCAAAATGTAAGTGGCCTTCTGGAGAGTTATTTGAAGTAGTAAAAAAAGATTTTCCCTTAAATACTTCTATACTACATATAGGAGATAATGAAGGAGCAGATATCACGTGTGCAATAAAAAGGGGATTAGATGCAGTAAAAGTACCTAATAATTACGAGATTATGATTCATTCACCCTTTCAAATACTGTTAAGTTTTAATCGTAGTCTGGGAGATTCGATCGCTATAGGTATCTTCTCCTGCCAATACTTATCTGATCCATTTAAAGATTATAATTCGCTGTGTTTTGAAAAAGAAAATGATTTAGGCTTTATTTGCTATGGGCCTTTGATAGTAGGGTATCTTTCATGGTGTTTAAGACAATGTAAAAATCACAATGAAGATTTTCTGGCCTTTGTGGCAAGAGATGGTTGGATTTTGAATAAAGTATGGAAAGTCATGAGCGAGTTCTTTCCTTATGAAAAAATTCCACCAGGTAATTACGTTTTGGGTTCAAGACGTACTCTTGCTATTTCAGCAATTAGAAACAAAAAGGACATTGAAAGCGCACTTCAAAAAGTTCCTGATTCTATGGAGTATAGTAAAATGCTCTCATCCAGATTTGGCATAGAAAATGTTACTCTTAGTAAAGATGAGGGAAAAACAGATTGCGTATTCAATAGAATAGAAGAAATTCTAAAGAATGCAGAACAAGAACGAAATCTTTATATGAGATACGTTGATAAAAAATTAGATGGTTGTAAAAGAGTTGCTGTTATTGATGCCGTATCGTCGGGAACAATCGGTAAATATTTTTTCAAGACTACGAAAAAGCAAGGGATTTTTCTGTGTATCGTTTTATCTAAGGTACCTAATTACTCCGTTTATGACGAAATAGAAGCTTATGCATATATGGGAGAAGATAGTAAATATGCGCCCAAGAGATCCGTTCACAAATTTATTGGAGAGTTAGAAGGTGTTTTAACATCTTATGAACCAATGTTTGTATGCTTTAATAAATTTGGAAAAGAACAATATGCATCAGCAGAACTTGATAATGACGCCTTGGAAGTCCTGAAAAAAATCCATGCCGGAATCTTGAAATATGCTCAGGAAATTTATTGTTTAACTCCAAATATAGACACTTTAGAATTTACACCTGAGTTAAGTGATGCATTTTTCAGCCTTTATTATGAGAAGAATTTATGTTTGTTGCCGAATATTAAAAAAACTTTAAAAGGGATAGATAACTTCTAATTAAAAGAAATAGAAATACATCAAAAATTTATTAGATATAGAAAAAGGAGATAATGAGAAAATGTTTAACGTAAATCAATACTATATGGAAGCCCATTCTGGAGATAATATAGATAATACGGAATTACTGAATTATATAAAAGAATTTGACCAGGTTGTTATATGGGGAGGCAGTTTTTTAGGAAGTGCAGTCGGTAAATATTTTTTAGAGAATGGAATAGACATCTTAAACTATTGGGATTTAAGAGCAGATACTATTGGTAAAGTGAATGGTATCAAGTGTATTCAGCCCTTTACTACAGAGCCAAAGGACAAGACGCTGGTTATATTCTGTATAGGTAATAATGTTATTAGAGGATTACTTCTAGAAGAATTGTCTGAAAAAGGCTATCAAAATGTAATCCGTGGAGATTATGTATATATGGGCGCAATCTGTCCCTTTGATAAAACAACCGGAATTACATCCAGCCAATGTCAGGGAAGTATGTGCTGCAGATCAATCTTTTGTGAAAGGCTTAGCAATATTGTAAAAAGCAGGAGTCAGACTATAAACCCATTACACATGTTCAGCGTCACCTTAATTATCAATCAAAGATGCAGTTTAAAGTGTAAATGCTGTACTTCTTACATGAATGAATATCCACTAGCAGATAGAAAGGATATACCGTTAGATAGAATTTGTGATGATATAGATAGATTTTTTGATGCAATGGACAGCATCGGAACGGTAACTGTCATGGGCGGTGAACCATTTATGCATCCGGAATTGTCAAAAATTATTCAAAAATTACTTACAAAAAAGAATTTTGGATTAATTTCTATCGCTACATCAGGAACTTATCCGATTAAACTTGAACAATTAGAAGGACTTGAAGATAAGAGAGTAAATGTTAGTTTTTCTAATTATGAACACGCAATAACAAAGAATCAAAGGGATATGATGTATCGAAATATTGAAATTATTAAAAACGCAGGAATTTCTTATACTGTTGGAGTTACTATACCTGAATGGTCCGTACCATCAACCCTATATGATCTAAATGATACAGAAGGACAAATGATTGAAAAAAAGAAAGGTTGTGTCCAACCTCCTAGATGTATGCAGATCAAAAATGGAAAACTTCATCCCTGTGATTTTGGTACAGCGCTTTATAGTTTAAATTTGGGACGGTATGAGATGGATTATGTTGACATTGAGCATTCTTCCTCCAAAGAGGAATTAAAAGAAAAAATCAGCAAATTTATTGATCAGCCTTATTATCGTGCATGCGGACACTGCACGGGAGCGCTTGGGCTGACATCAAAAGCTGCTGAACAAGGATACATGGATTTTAAAAAACCGATTATAACAAACTAAATAGATTTAGAGAGGAAACTAAACATGAGTTCAAAACCAGAAATAAGTGTAATCATACCAAATTACAATTACGGTGTATATTTGGCTAATTGTTTTGATAGCATTTTAGCACAGACATACCATAATATCGAAGTTATTTTTAGAGACAATAATTCTACGGATAGCTCAATGGATATTGCAATGGAATATTATAAAAAATTTAAAGAAAAAGGGATACCGTTTCTAATAGCAAACAACCGTTATAATGTGGGAAGTGATCAGAATACAAATATGTGTTTGAACACTGCAACAGGAAAATATATATATGTATTAGCAAGCGACGACTATATAGCGCCTAGATTTTTAGAACGGTGTGTATCAGTTCTGGAGAAATATCCAACAGTAAGTATGGTTATGACACATCGTGTTGAAGTAGATGAAAAAGGGAATTTGAGAAAAACACCTCCATTTTATAATAGAGATTGTATTATTCGTGGGGAAGATCAGGCAGCTGTTTTTATGATGGCTGGAATTGCCGTTCCATGTCAAAGAATGGTAAATACAACACTTTCGAGAAAAACAAATTCATATATTCGAGTACATAATGTTGCAGGTGATTGGTACAATAATTTTTTAAATGCATGCTCCGGCGATATAGCATATATAAAGGAACCGTTATGCTATTACAGAGTACATTCCGGAAATGAAACAAGTAACTCAGAAGATAATCTTGTTGGCTCCTTTGAGCATTATCTGTTATTAGACTCATTTGTCAATATTTCAACAGCTATGGGAATGAAAAAACCACAGATTAGATATGATGATGCAATAAAAAAACTCGGGAGTATGTGTTTGCGTTATGCAATGAAAATGTACGAAAATGAGAAAAACAAAGAGGCTAAAAGATATTTACGTTTAGCTTTAGTCTATGATGAAAATATAGAAAATATAGATACATATCAAGAACTATGGAATATGCGAGAACAATGCGGTGATATCTTAAAAGAAAGTATACATAATTATAAGAAAAAATTTGAATTAAACCGCACTACATCATATGCGCCTCCAGAAGGTTCAATTGAAATTTAAATTGACATAGAATAAAGTACCACCAAATTTGAATTTTAAAGATAATGAGGAAAAATGAGTGACAGAACAAGAATATATCGCAGAAATAAAAAAAGTACACAAATCAGAACAATCAGAATATTTATTAGAACAGTTATATGCTGTAAAACCGGTGAGACTAAGTTGGTATATATCTAAAGCGAGAGATATGTGGAAAAAGGCTATGCCTGTAGAAAGCATATTTTCTCTTCTTGCTGATAAAGGCTGGCATCTGTTTCCTTATCCAGGTATACAAGAATTAACAGAACTTTATATGGATTTGGTAAGTAGTTATCAAGATACCATAGATACAAAGCGACACAAAGTTCTATACATAAAAATGTGTAAGAATAGGACAAAAGAAGAAGAAGAATGGATGATGGAAATGAACCGTCATTTCCATCAGAAAAAAATGGATTTTATTAAAAATCCTGAGTCGTCTCAAATTGCCGGGCAGTTACTTGACTTTTATTTCATTTTTCAAGATAATGTAGTATTTTGTTTATTAGCCGCTTATATGCAAAAAAAGAATATGCAGCTTCCAAATGGAAGAGAATGGTTTTTGGACTTTACCAACAGTGGATTTTTACAAGAAAATTTGTCAGAATCTTCAAAAACACCATTTATTGTTTTTGAAGATGAAAACAAAAATGGATTAGATGAACAGATTATCGTTTATATTTTAAAGCAATTTCAAAAAGAGATTTATTATATTAAAAGTCCTATCGAATTTGAGGTAACACATGAGATCGATATAGAGGATACGGTATCTGTCAGTATAGAATCCATAGAACAAAAAGAGAATATTTATACTATATATCCAGCTTCTTTAGTATGCGAAAAAAAACCGTTAGGAGATAATAGAGAATATATTCTTACATACCTCCTTCAGAATAACATAAAAAATCGATTTGCAGTTGTCTTTGCCACGGGTATTATAATAGATAATTTGTGTTGTCAACTTGTGCTTAAAAAGCACTTAGAACGACTTTATAACATGACGTCCCCTCTATTAGAATCTCAGATGGTCTTCGGCTGGGCGGGAAACTACTTAAGCTACATCAGTCAAGTACATGATACCGATGCTGCAAAACTTTTAGCTCAGTCGGCAGAATGCAGCTATTCTATCATCGTTCCGGCAAGAAATTCGGCAGGCACCCTGCGTTATACTCTTATGTCGTGTTTAAACCAACGTTATCAGGGAAACTATGAAATTGTGTTAAGTGATAATTCCACTCCGGGTAATACAGAAGTCTATCAGCTCTATAAGGAGCTTGATGATCCCAGGATTAAATATTACAAAACCCCGAGAGAATATAATCTTTCCCGAAGCTTTGAGTTTGCCTTTCTTCAGGCAAGGGGAGAATTTCTTTTGTCTTTAGGCTCAGATGATGCGTTGCTTCCATGGACTTTAGAAGTGCTGCACGAACTGAGAAAGTCATATCCGAATGAAAACGTGATTCAATGGGAACGGGGTTTCTATGCATGGCCGGGATTTAACGGTGGGCAGCAGCATCAGTTTGTAATCCCCAGAAATTATCAAAAGGGCAGTTTCTGTCAGGAATATGTCAGCCAGCAGTTTTATTTTGGTTCTATCTTTAATAACAGTGACCAAATGTATCTTCTGCCCAATCTGTATCTGAATTCTGGTTGCCGCAGAGACTATCTGAAGATGATTTTGGCAAAAACCGGACGCCTTTTTGACGGAATATGCCAGGATATCTATATGGGAGTGGTAAATGTTGCAATCAACGACAAAGTATTGAATATCCGCTATCCATTATCCATTGCCGGAATGTCGGGAGGTTCCATGGGAGCTAAAGCAAATATGATTTATGCGCTTAAAAAGGAGGAAGCAAACTTTCTAAATGAATTAAAGAAGACGGCAAATATTGGTGGATATTGCGCTTCTCCCTACGAACGTATGATGCCACAGGTAACAACGGATAAAAGTTCTCTATATAATTGTATTCTACGTATGATCGCACGAGGTGTAATTACAGAGTCAGATTTGGAACATTTTGATTTCCGCAAATGGTTTTTAGATGTCTTTAGCCAGATGGATATCCGTGATCCATTATTTGATAAAAAAGTTCATTATTTCCGTTATACAGCTTCTTTACATGGGGAAGAGTTTTTGAAATGGTTTGATGAAACTATCTACCACAAAGCACTTACTCCTCGTAAGATAGATGAAAAGAAACTTACAGCTATACAACAAAAGAAATGTTATAAAGAGGGAACCGATGCTTATGGCGGACAAACCCTGGATGCATCAAAATATGAGGTATATAATGTATATGATGCCTCTCTGTTGTTTGAGAAACTATCTGGATTATAAACATTTTATACCGCTGCGTACAGGCTAAAATGGAATGAAAGAAATTGTAAAGGAAATTTCAAGCTATGAAAACAAATACTATGAAAGTAGTTATCCTTGCTGGCGGCATGCCAAGCAATATAAGCGAAGAAAATGACAAAATCCCCAAGCCGATGGTCAAAATCGGCGAGCGCCCTCTCCTGTGGCATATCATGAAATCCTATTCCAGCTACGGCTTCCATGATTTCATCGTATGCACCGGCTACAGGGCCGAGCTTGTCAAGGAATATTTCCTTGATTATTATATCTACAGCTCCGATATCACCGTTGATTTACAGAAAAATGACGTGATTATCCATAACAAGGTAAGCGAGCCATGGAAGGTTATGGTTGTGGATACCGGCCTGAATGCCACCACCGGCGAACGGATCCGGAAAATTCAGAAGTATATAGAAGACGATGCGTTTATTGTCTGTTACGGCGACTGCATTACAGATTTGAATGTCAGCAGCCTTTTATCAGCCTATCACGAGAGCCCCCATCTGGTAACTATGGCGGTCGCCAGGCCTGCCGGGCGCAACGCCGTCCTGAACTTAGACGCCGACGGCAACCTTTCCTCCGACATTGTGCTGCAGAATAATTATGCGGCCGATGCTTGGGTAAATACCTGCCATATGGTATTAAGTAAAGAAATCTTTTCCTACCTGGCCTCAAGGGAGAGCTTTGAGACGACCACGATTAACCGCCTCAGAAAGACCAGAAAAGTGGCCACCTACAAGCATGAGGGGTTCTGGATGCCGGTGGAGACTATGAGGGACAAGCTGTTTTTGGAAGAACTATGGC
>CAJURK010000064.1 GCA_910588745.1 uncultured Dorea sp.
TAAGCTGTCGGACGGATATGAAGCCGAGCAGGAACAGCTAAAGCAGGAAATTGAAACCTTGACAGCCGAGGTCAGCGAAGCCGACACAGAAGCGACCAATGTCGCCAAGCTGATAGCAGTCACCAAGAAATACACCCGTATTGACGAGCTAACGCCCGAAGTCCTAAACGCATTTGTGGATAAAATCGTTGTCCATGAGCGTGAGAAAAAGGACGGGAAACGGACACAGCAAATCGACATCCACTATTCCTATG
This sequence comes from uncultured Dorea sp., assembly GCA_910588745.1. Classification (GTDB taxonomy): domain Bacteria; phylum Bacillota; class Clostridia; order Lachnospirales; family Lachnospiraceae; genus Claveliimonas. The sequence continues at coordinate 255 of CAJURK010000064.1, forward strand.
TCGGGATTGTGGACATCCCCACGGACGAGGAAATGCGGGAAATGGAACAGGAATATATGCAGCGCACTACACGTCAAACCGCCTAAATACAGGCGTGGCAGGAGAAAATCTATGCTCCTGCCGATACATATCTATTTTTTATCCCTATCTGGTTTAACCCATATGGCATACATCACAGACTCTTACTACATCTTTCACTAAGCCCAACGCTCTATCATATCTTGAAATTATTTTTTCTTTTGGGACATCATGGCCTCCCGATTCTACCCTTGATTTCACACGCCAAATATTAATTGCAGGATCTGCGGTGAGAATATAATAACAACGAATAAAGTATCCTTTTTCTTTCGCTCTCTCCAATAACCTCAGGTTACGCTCTGTAGACAACACTGTTTCAAAACAAAACTCATTCATCTGCTCAATATGTTCTTCCCGTTGTTTTTCTGCTAATTGCGCCGCTTCCAAATCTGAACACTTTAGATTCTTCTTTATTTCATCGGCATTAATATAATCCATCGGAGGTTTTAACAACTCTGTAAACGTACTTTTTCCCGAACCATTAGGCCCGGCGAATACAACTACTTCAGGCTTTTTTTGCAATACGTTCACTGTAACGCTCCTTTCTCATTTTTTTCCCGATCTCTACTCTCGTTCCATCATTACTCTCGTGATATATCGTTTGTGTCTGTCTATCATAAACAACTATAGGAATATCTAATGCTTTCTTCTTTTCCAGCTCAATTTTTACCGCCGCATTTGCACGTTTCACAACTGCCTCGTCAGGAATATATTCTTCACGTTTCATATCGTTCTCCTTCCTACTACGTTATACATACTAATAAGAACTTCAACTGATGTTGTCTGCCCTAACATCTGTCTACACCGCTTCTTTTGTAATAAGTCCAGTATACCATTAATCTTCTGAACTTAGAAGATTATGTTTTTCATTTTCTTAATTTCAATAAAATTTTTCAAACTGGCAGGCTATCCCTCACACAAAGCGCCCCATACCCCACCTGCGGATTCGGATACATCTCAAATCCCGGAAGTTCCCTCGCCCCCCTTCTCAGATAAGCCTTCACCTTCTCCCCATACAGATACGGATCATTCCCCTTCACAATCCCCCATTCTTCCAACAACGCCGCGCTCCCCGTAACAAACGGCGTCGCAAAAGAGGTTCCTGTAAATTCCGCGTATCCCCCGCCTGCCGCCACTGTAGTCACTTTCACCCCCGGCGCGGCAATATCCGGCTTCACCAGTTCCCAAAAATCCGGTTCCATCATCGGCCCCCTTCCAGAAAAGTCTGCATAAGTAAACGTCCGCGCGTCATAGGCTCCAACGGTAATCACTCTGGATGCCGTAGACGGAATCGTTATCGTCACTTCCGGATTTGGATATGTAAATCCAGTTCCCGAATTCAAAGCGCCTGTTCCCGGAAGCCACAAATCATACCTTCCGCTGACCACTTCACCCGCATTCAGCACAATCTGCCAGATTCCGGGCGCCACATAAGACTCCCGCGGAAGGAAATCAATAAAAATTTCCTGTCTGGTGCTGTAAGGACTGGGTTTTCCATAATATAAGAGAATCTCTGTCTGCCCAACAGTAAACCTCTGCGGCCCAAGTATTTCCTGAAACGGTCCTACACGCACCCCTGATGGATTGATCAGGGAAATCTGCATTGTATCCGTATAAGCCTTCCACACCTGCACATTCAGCCCTGTTTCCCGTTCCTGTACCGCCAGCTCTATTTTCTGCTCCTCACTGGATCGCAGCGCTCCGCCTGTATGCCCTGCTCCCTTTCCTTCATTCCCCGCGCCGACGCAAATACAAATACGTCCAAGTCCCGCCACACTGTTCAAATACCGTTCCAGGAGCGACTGGCCGTTGTGCGCGCCATAAGAATTCCCAAAACTGATATTAACCGCCATCGGCATTCCAAGCTCTATAGCCTTTCGGACCGCATAATCAACTCCCAGCATCAGTTCCGTCGTCCTTGGAAATCCTTCCTGTCTGGGGTTCCCCAGCTTCACCACAATAAGCTCGCTCTCCGGCGCTACTCCTGCATATGTACCATACGTTTGCCTACCCGCTTCCCCTTTAGCAAAACCGCCCCTTCCGTTTCCCGCCGCTATTCCCGCCACTGCGGTTCCATGGCCAGAAACATCGACGCTCGGCACCAGCCCCCGGCGAGCTTCCGGCGTTTCCGCACGAAGAGCTTCATTAATCTGTTCTGCCGAATATTCAACGCCAGGCAGTTCACCGGGCGCCGACTGATCCCACAGATACCGAATCCGCGTACTCCCATCCGAATTCCGAAAATCCGGTAAAGAATAATCGATGCCGGAATCGATCACCCCCACTAGCGTACCTTGCCCATATAATCCAAAACGAGTTTCCTGTACACTGTCAATACAGGAAACCCGTCTGCCATTTGCCGCTTGAAAATACAGACGTTTCGGCTTCTCCACATATTCTACCTGGGAAAGCTCGGAAAGCCTGTTAATTAACGACTCACGAATTGTAACTACCGCAAATTCATTCAATAATTCTGTTACCCGGACAGACATTTCACGCACCTCTTCCAGGCTGCCGGAATATTTAATGATCAGATCCCACTCCTTATCAATGGGATTATAACCCACCTCCAAAATCTGCGACTTCTCTCTTTCTTCTTCAGTAGCGTCCATTGCCAGGTTTAAAAGATTCTCCAATTTCTGATTCTGCATAAAACTCTGCTTTCATCGCTCTTTCTATTATCTTACTTTCGTTCCTGCAATTTCAGAACAGATATAAGGGGCAAGTTCCAACGGAATAAAATATCCTTTGTCATGGTGACACACCGGACAGCTCGCCGGCGCTTTTCCGCCTTCATGAATATATCCGCAGTTCAAACACATCCAAACGCCGGCGCCGGATGGTTCAAAATACTCGTTCTTCTCCAAAAGTTCCTTAATATAACGAAAACGCTGCGCATGTACATGCTCCACTTCTGCAATCTGATAGAATGCGGACGCCGCCTCATAGAATCCTTCCTCCTTCGCAGTATCCCCAAACGCCTGATATACGTCTTCGTATTCTTCTGTTTCATTATGCTCCGCCGCCTTAACTAAATCTAACAGCGAATCAAATGTATCTACCGGAAAGCCTCCGCAGATATCGATATTTGTTCCTTCTGATTTCTTCAGCAGATCATAATATACTTCTGCGTGGGTTCTTTCCTGCTCCGCCGTAAACAAAAAAATCCTTTCAACTGCCTGCATTCCCTGTTTTCTTGCTGTTTCGGCCGCAAACGTATATCTGTTCCTCGCCTGGCTTTCTCCTGCAAATGCTTTCATCAGATTCTCTTTGGTTTTACTTGAATTAAAATCAACCGCCATGCTGCACCCTCCTCTTTTTTTGATTAGTATGCTGCAAAACGGTTGAAATATACTCGTTGCACTAATTAAATCCTATAATTTTTCTCGCCATAAGATAAGCCAGCGAAGACATCCTTCTCCCCGAACGCCCCGGCAGATTCATGGTCTGTCCAAGAATCCCATGACGGATATGAAAAAAAGTTTTTTTATCCTTTTGTTTCAGATACTTCCACAATTCCTTCTTCTTCTCAAGATTCTCCGCATCCTTAGACCGGATGCAAAGAATAGAGGATATCGTCATCATAATCGCCAAATATTTCTGCATATAAGAACGCAGTTTCTTATTACTGATTTCCCGCATCTGATACATATCAATCATGCGTTTAGTCACAAAAATCTGCTGGTCAATCCGCTTAATCATTACCTTTTCATTGACTGACTGATCCTCTCTTCCGATATAGTAACGGTAAAAATCCTCATCCATATAATACAGCTTTCTTACATGCGGCAAGGGATAATATACATAGATATTATCAACATAAAAAGTATGCTTCGGAAGCTCAAGCTGGCAAAGCTTTAACAAATCTGTCCGATAAATGACCGAATGCATCAGTATATACTGATCCAAACGAAAATGCCCTGCATCCGACCACTTAAACACGACATCCTGCGGCAAGGCGTTTCGGTAATGTACCACTTTCTTGTGGGCGGCCCCTTCCTTCTCATACACATAATTGGAAATAAACATATCTACTTCTGTCCCTTCCGTCTCCATCTCCCGAAGAACAGAAAGAATATTCTGAAGGGATTCTTCCCTTACCCAATCGTCGCTGTCTACCACTTTGAAATATTTACCGGACGCTTTTTTCAGCCCATAATTGACCGCGTCTCCATGCCCTCCGTTTTCCTTATCTATCACCCGGATAATCTCCGGGTACTTTTCTTCATACTCCCTGGCAATTTTCAAAGTACCGTCTTTCGATCCGTCATTTACAATAATAATCTCCACATCCTCGCCTCCGGGAAGGATACTCTCGATAGCATGGGCCATATATTCCTGGGAATTATAACATGGAACTGCAAATGAAATGTATTTCATAATTTTATCCTCCTGTGCAGAAGATTTCGCATACTCTGCATCACACCTTTCAATAGTATATATCATTCCATTTTATTTTCCAACTTAAAATTTAAAATATTATCTCCACTTTGAAAGGGTTCTAGTTGTTTTTATTCAAAAGATTCTTTATAGCCTTCATTTACATTGCTGTTCATAGTTTGTTCATTTTAATTTTAAAAAACCTTCATCTATTCAACATTTTTTCTTCACAGGTATATCGTATACTAATATCATCGAAAGAAAAAATAAAACATCAATAACGACGTTAAGTATTTCATACTTTAGAATAAGCTTTTTCATAATACGTGCCGGGCATCGCGGAAGCGGTGACCCGGCATCCTCCCTTTTATCGGCATTTTAGCCGGCAGGCTCATAGCATTTCATCCATTGTTTCATGGTTTATACCACTTTTACACCATTTATATTTTTTCAGATTTTTCCATGTAAAAACACAATCAGATAAACTCTAATGGTACACAATAACATATAATAAAATATCACTGCTCTAATCTGGTATTATTCTTCCTTCTTTATAGCAAAGCGCTAAATATTCTCTGGATTGATAGTACAAATCCGTATTAAAATTTAAAATCCTCTTTGCCAGCCAGGAACCATATACTTCTTTGATACCCTGTATAACATTTTTCTCCTCATAGCAGTCTTCAATCAATCTTGAAAATACTTCTCCAATATCCCAATAATCCGGCACTATAAATTTACACCCGGTAAGATTATCAAAATTGCCATCTGAAATAGCATTCCTTTGCATAAAGTCATCTGCAACTTTTTCTATCGGCTCACAATGAAATACATCCGCATAACTATAAATACGTTTCAAATCAGCATCCAGACATTTTACAATATCGTCCCTGCAGTTTTTACTTCTTCTTGCTATATACTCTATGAGACTACAGGTATAAAACAAATTATCATTATTCTTCATAAACCGGTACTCCTTTCAAAAATTTTAATGTTGTTAATGCCCTTGCTGTATGAAAACTAATCTGATGTGTAGGATATTTAAATTTAGCCAATCCCCAAAAAGCCGCTCTTGAAATTTTCCCTTCTATAAATCCCTGTATATAATTGTAAATTGTATCGTCTGCCATTGGCCCTTCTACAATATCAAAATCATGTGCTTGTCCACTTCTGCCAGCCACAATAAAATCCAGCCATTCTTCTGTCATATTCTCAAAAGTAAGGCAACGCAAATCCCTGTCTGGAATATATTCATATAGACTAATATATCCAGTCTCTCCAAATCGGGCAGCCCAACGCTCTGCCTGCTTCTTAAAAACGGTACAGTAAAAACCAAAGTAAAAGTCTTTATTATATTTTGCCAATCTTATCTCTGGCATTTCTACAATTTGAGAACTTCCATGATAAATAATCCTTTTCTCCATATTTTCTCCCATATAATCAATTGCACATATTCATTTTACTGATATATAGTATACGTAAAAAAAACTATTTAGACAAGTATCATCTATATCGTCAAAAAACATATTTGACCTGTAAATGGTGTTTGATTCGAACATTTTTCACATTTCATCTTGCCATATAGCTATCTGTATACTATTTTATTTTCCTGAATCCAAATGTCTGTATAAAAATATTCCACGTATACTATTACAAAAGAGTTAAGTATACGTGGAAATCCATCTTTTAACAAATATTTCTGATTTGATTTACGCAAGGATCCTCGAACCTTCAAGCAAGCGCTCTTCCTTCAAAGTCGCGTCGGAGTTCTTATAAAGGCCTTCTTACAAACTTCATGACGTTTATCGTGCATTAGATGTTCTCGGGACAGAATGTGACCTTATTCCACCGGAAGTTTATAAAAACAGCCACTTTTTAGGAACCAGAAACGATAAGATCCTTTATTATGATTATTCAAATTACTACTTCCCCCAACAGACAGATTGAAGCTGTCGCATGATGCGACAGCTCCATCCTCCCTTTCTTCCCCTATATCATTTCTCTTTCCACCTGTCCAAAGTCTATTTCTAAATCCGGATACAAATAAGGCTTCACTTTATCCTCAAACGTATATACTACCGGCAGCGCATCTCTGGCAAATACATAGACCACCACCCTCATCTTAATCGGGTCAACGATCCAATACTCTTTTACTCCTGCATTTTGATACTTATACCGTTTTAATTCATAATCATGCTTCGCACTGGACATCGACACAATCTCAATCACAAATTCCGGCGCCCCCATGCAATAAGCTTCGTTCACAAGCTGCTGTTTTGTATGTACCACGAAAATATCCGGTTTCACCATGGTATATCCGTCACAATCTAAACGCACGTCGCAAAAGGAAGAGAATACCCGGCGCTCTTCCTTCTTATTTGAAAAATAACCATATAACAGTCCGGACAGCGTCATTGCGATACTTTGGTGTCTCAATGAGGGCGCCGGCATATAGTAAAACTTTCCATCAATCAGTTCAGTCCTAAGTTCATCCGGCAGGGAATAATAGGTGTTCAGGGTCGCCCGGCTGTCTTTACCCGCCGCATAATATCCTCCGTTCTCCCGGATCAAAGCAGGCTCTGAGCCTGTATGCTCCACCTCATAATAATCCAACCCCATTGCCCTTACCATGGCGTCTACCGTCTCGTCTCTGGGATACCTTGTGGTTCCATTCAGAATTTTGTTTATTGTGCCTGCCGGAATTCCAGACTCCTTTGCAAGTCTCTGATTTGTCCATCCCAATTCCTTTTTCCGTCTCTTAAGTTTCTCGATATTCGGTTTTAAGTACATTGATCCATCCCCCTGTGTCTCTTTTATTGCATTTATTCTTGTTCGTCTGATATTACCCGGCTTTCGGCAGATAAATCGGCAGAATTTTCCGCGCCGTCCTCATTCTCTATACTCGGCGTCTCATCCTCCTGCGCTGCATCTGCTTCTTTCTGTATATCCTGAATCCGCTGATATCCTTTTGATATACAGTAAGCATACCTCTCATCGGAATCCGGAGCTTCTCTTTTCAGCCGTTCTAACAATTCCCCCATATCTTCTTGTGTAACGACAGATAGTTTTCCCTCCATAAAACTACATAATGTTACAAAATCCTTTGCAAATTCATCTCCTTCCCCTAAACTGCCCGCGGCTTCCCCGCTTTTTCCGTAGTCTTCCAATTCTATAAAATACAGCAGCGCCAATTCATATACAAGTTCTCTTTCTCTTTTTGCAGATGCTTCTTCTATTTCCTGCTTTGAAATATCCCACTGTTCTTGTCTTTGCTGCATCTCTTCACGGTAATCCTCAAGTATTTTGCTATAGTAATCTTCTGTGTCTGACAAATCACCCTCCGGCTTCTCCCCTTTTTCATCTTTTCTGCTCCATTCGCTGTCATCTGCAATACGGATCGCCGCAACTGCAACCCCGGCCAAAATGGCCGCGCACAAGAGCGCTTTACGCAATGACGGTATCTTAGAATGTTCTTTATTCCTGCTGCTTGGAAAATGGTCTGATATTTCCTGAATGGTCTGATAACTTTTCTTAGAATTATTGGAACATCTGGATATCATTCTCTGCAGCCGGAGTTCCTCCAGCCTTCTCAATTGCGGTTCTACCTCAATTGCAGATAACAGGTACTGCACAGTCTTTCCGAACCCGTAAATATCCTCTCTGATACTTGCCCTTTGATAATATTGATTGTCCGGCGACAGAAAATTCTCGCGGACATACCTGCGCTGCATCAAATGCAGCAGTTCTTCCTGGTCTCTGCTTCCCAAATCAAGCAGATATAACTTTTCATTCTCCCCGACAATGATGCTGTAAGGGTTCACATATTGATAACTGGGATTCCCCCTGCACTGATGAAAGTGCTTCAAATTCTCCAGCAGCTCCCTAATCCATCCAAACAGCAGCTCTTTCTCAATCCTGGAATGATATTTCAGCCAAACGATAAGCTGCTTTCCCGCTACATAATCTGTACTCATATAACATCGGTCACTATGTACAACAATCTTGAGTACATCATACCCTTTCCTCTCTTCCAAACAAACACCTCTTTTCACAATTTACATAAGCTTTCTATTATGCTAACTCATTTTCATTCTTATGTCAAGTCTATTTTGTGAATTTATGTAATTTCATTGTCTTTTTATATCTATGTTCATACGACATTTTCTATGAACAAAAAATGAATTACATCCCCCGATAACATAATGTTCTCCTTGCTGCCGGCGTTGGTTCTTAAACTCGAAAAGATGGAAACTATATTACAATTACACGAAAAAAAACGAGCGCCATATAGGCGCTCGCGTCATCTCTCTATCATAACTAGTCTAACAATTCCGCCATAACAAGATGACGAGGGGTTCCGTTTACATACAACGGTGTCAGCTCTCCCTGAATCAACGGCCTTGCATACTTCTCATATCCGTCGTTTAAACCGCATCCGTCTGCTGTAATCCACTCGTCTGGAACCGCTCTCTCCACATTTGCAATCGCATGAATATCATAAGCGCTTGTTCCGCAGCAATATGGATCCTCCACAATTCTGTCAAGGGTAATCATAACGCCTGTCTTGCCTTCTTCCGCAGCCTTCACCGCATCCTTACCGCACTGAAATGCTTCGTTGATATCGGTAAGAGAAGCAAGATGCGTCGCTGCTCTCTGAAGCGTAGAGAACTCAACGGCTCTGGTCTTAAGTCCTGTCTCCTCAGCGATGATCTGCGCAAGATAAGCGGCTGTACCAGACATCTGCTTATGGCCGAACGCGTCTACTGCAACATTCTCATTAGCCAACTCGCATACATAACGTCCGTCCGCGATCTTAACTCCCTCTGATACCGCAATAACAACCGAACTCTTTGTCTCTCCCAATTCTTTTACCTTTGCCTTAAACGCGTCAATGTCGAATACTCTCTCCGGCAAATAGATTGCGTCGCAGCCTGAGCAATCGTCGCCCTTAGCAAGCGCAGCGGCAGCGGTCAGCCATCCCGCGTTGCGTCCCATGATCTCTACAATACATACCGTAGGCTTCTTTGCGCCAAATGACTCATTGTCACGAATAATCTCTTTGAGGGACGTTGCAATATACTTTGCAGCGGAACCGTATCCCGGACAATGATCAGTAATCGGAAGGTCATTGTCTATGGTCTTCGGAACTCCCACAAATCTCTGCGGCTTATTATGGGCGGCGGCATAATCGGATAACATCTTTACGGTATCCATAGAATCATTTCCGCCAGCATAGAACAGGCACTCAATATCATGCTTCTCCATAATTTCAAATACTTTCTCATATACATCCTCATGCCCTTCAATCTTCGGCATCTTGAAACGACAGGAACCTAAGAACGCGGAAGGTGTTCTCTTCAAAAGTTCAATTCCCGTCTCATCATCCAGATATGGATGAAGCTCAACAAGCTTGTCCTCTAAAAATCCTTCAATTCCATGAACCATTCCGTAAATCTTCTCTACTCCCAGCGCTTTTGCTCCGGCAAACACACCTGCTACAGAAGAATTGATAACTGCTGTAGGACCGCCAGACTGTCCAACTACGATATTTCCTTTCATTGTTACTACCTCCAAAAAACGTTTATATTTCATTTATGAACAAATCTAATTTTATTACATTTCCAAAATGTTGTCCATAGAAAAATATCTAAATTTGTTTATTTTTTCACATCCATATAGGGAAAATTATCATCTTATAGAGAAAATACCATGAACTAATAAAACTGTTTTATAAAAAAATATACTTCACCCACCCGCAGCGTTCCGGTATCTTTCCTGCACAACTTTCGTTCCTCACGCATAACATCCGCCAAGCTATTTCTTGCTTTTGTCGTGCCTGTCTAGCTATTTGGATACAATAGGGTTGTTCTCTAATCCCACATCTGTTATTCTATTAAAAAGTGTGGTAAGGAAAATGATTAAATTCGCAATTTGTGACGACGAGCCGGTTATGGCACAGGAAATCACAAATCAACTTTAAGAATATATGAACGAAAAGCCTTGTTACATCGTACTTTGTCAATAGCATTTCAATCGGACGTTCTCTTTTAGAGAACGGATGTGATTTTCCTTGATATTCAAATGGAGCAGCATGTTGACGGGCGGTTTTTCAGATGCTATAGAAGTTATCTTGTCAATCTTGAGCATGATCGCAAATGCATTGCCGGACAGGTCATACTGTCACAGAGCGATAAAATACTTGTTTCCAGATTGCGTAAGCGAGATTTGACGCAAGCTCTTTTGCGTTATATGAAAGAGAGGGATTTCTAATATGGATTATTTCAGCCTATGCCTTGACGGTCTTTGCCTGCTTGGACAAAGTGTAATACACATTGTTTTTGCCAGCCGTCTGACCGGCAAGAAACAAAAAATATGGCACTTCGCTATCTACTTTTTTCTGCTCTGTACCATACAATGGTCTTTCACTACATTTAACCTTCCCAGTGTGTTCTCCATTGGAGCGGAGTTGCTTGCATTATACAGCGTAAGCCGTCTGGCTTTGCAGAACCGGCAATCTGTATCTTGGGTCGCTGCGATTTTGGCTATCTATATTTCGCAGCTCTCTTTTGGTATCGTCAACCCGGTAGAGGCAATACTATTCCCGCATATGGTCGGAAAAACACTGCTGTACCTGTTACTTCTTTTGGCAACGTTAACCGTTTTTGCAATCTGCGCCTGTTGTTGTGGCGCAGTATTGAAATTTTTGTCTCTGACCGAAGATCACCAAATGCCGTATGTTGGTTTGTTACTATTTCCCGGATTGTTTTTCTTTGCTGCTGAACTGTATATTCTACAAACTTCATATAGCGTTCTGCCTGTCTCCATTTCACTGGGGGAGGCCGGGAAACACGGCGTGTTATTAGCCATGCAAATTCTGGAACTGGCGGCATTGTTTTGCACACTGTATGCCTACCGTCACATCTGCCGCAGCTTTCAAACGAAGGCAGCGTTGCAATCTCTGGTACAAGCATCCCAAGCGCAAAAAATCTATATTACCGAGGCACAAATGCGCTACGAGCAAACAAAAGCCTTTCGCCATGATATTGCTAATCACTTGTCCGTACTTGACGGCCTGCTAAATAGCGAAAAACTGGATGAAAGCAAAGCATATTTGCGAAAACTGAAAACAGCTTCGGCTTCTCTGTCCTTTCCTTATCAGACGGGTAATCCAGTGGTAGACATTTTAGTGAGTGAAAAGCTGGGACTGGCAAAGGAAATTAAGGCAGAGGTTTCGCTGCTCCTGCCAAGGCCCTGCGGGATAGACGATTTTGATTTGTGCGTCATTTTTTCAAATGCTTTGGATAACGCGATCCATGCTTGCCGATCTATTGAGGGAGTAACGTCAATTCGTATCAGCGGAGAACGGCAGGGCGATTTCTATATGCTGGCGTTTGAAAACACTTGTTCAGATGAACCGCTGCCCCCAGCGGGAACCGGGCTTTCCAATATCAAATCTGTGGCAGAAAAATATCATGGCGCGATACTGACTGAAAAAGCAGGCCGGCACTTTTCGCTGAATGTACTGCTGAACATTTCATTACATCCAGATAGCATTTCAAGGCAAATCTATTGATTTTTCTCCTTAATACTCTTATGCTCCAGTCAGGAGGTGATTTTATTGAATATTCCTGCTATCAGCTCAGGTTATCCGTCTACAGATACCCGACCAAATCAAAGTTTTGGTGTTGACGCAAAAATAAAGTCGTTAGAGCAGAAACTGCAAAAGCTAAACACAGCACGGCAAAAAGCAATTCAGCGCAAAGACGAGGAAGAAAAGAAAAAAATCGAGAAGCAAATTCAAGAAATTGAAAACCAAATCCAACAGTTAAGACAACAGGAAAAGGAGCGTACCAAAGAACCTGGAAATGACGAGTCCAATGCAAAAGAAGCATCTCAAAATTCAACGGATATCGGGAAATATATTGATGTCTATGCGTAGAGTGAAAGGGGCTGTCGGTTAATACCAATTTTTAGTCTCTGACAGTTGAAAATGAGACG
>CAJURK010000065.1 GCA_910588745.1 uncultured Dorea sp.
GTCATACACCAGTAATATCCATCCCGACTTTGCGGCGGTACTTATTAGTGATTTACAGGAACGCGGCTTTGTGGCGGAAATCATCAGCGATACAGATAATAATGATGAACTCACAGCGGAGAACGCTGCTGCAACGGACAATTCTACTGCTACAACAGAGGCCTCACTTGAGGCAGACGATGTAGAAGCAGGCACTGAGACGGCAGATGATACGGTCGTAACGGAAAATATAGCCAGCACTGAGGCAAACGATGCCGAATCGCCGGATATTCTAACGATTGAGGTTCCCGATACCGGGTTCACCCCAGAAGCAAAGGAAAACATTAAGAAAATCGTGGCCAGTAAAAAGACTGTGCTGGAAAAAGCTCTTGGATCTGACGGTTTACCGATTGTAGAAAAAGATGGTAAAATCACCTTCCCATGGTTTACACTCCATGACATAGATGGTGAAGCCGACGCTTACAGCCGCTTAGTTACTGCTATCTGCAAAATGGCAAAAGAGCAGAAACGGGTAACGGCCACAGAAAAACCAATAGAAAATGAGAAGTTTACGATGCGCCTGTTCTTAATCCGGCTAGGATTTATCGGTGACGAATATAAAACTGCCCGGAAAATCCTGCTGCGTAACCTTAGCGGCAATGCCAGCTGGAAATCCGGCCATAAGCCGGAACAGAACACGGATGCCGTAATCCCACCGAATCCAGCCGAAGCAGCAATGCCAACAGAGCAGGAACTTACAACGCTGCTGGACGAAACGGATATTACGGAAACTGAACCACAAAAGGAGAATGCAGGAGGCGAACCTTATGGCAAATAACGGATTCCCAAGCGAGAAAACGGTAGAATTGGTACGGAAAATGTACCCCAAAGGCACACGGGTGGAGCTTGTCCAGATGGACGACCCCTACAGCCATTTAAGACCCGGAGATAAAGGAACTGTTCAATTCGTGGACGACACCGCAACGATATTTGTGGACTGGGACTCTGGCTCCGGCCTCGGCGTTGTGTACGGCGTCGACCGAGTGAAGAAACTATAGCACATTATTGATGGGGGAGCGCACTGCTCCCCCATTCCTACGAACGGAGGTATTCTATGAGAGAAGTCATTAAACTGGATGCAAAAAAGATACTGCCTGTCCAAAGGAAACGCGTAGCGGCTTACGTGCGCGTATCCTCCGGCAAAGACGCGCAGCTCCATTCCCTGTCCGCCCAGATTAGTTATTACAATAATTATATCGGTAGCAGGGGCGACTGGGAGCTTGCCGGGATCTATGCGGATGAGGCGATGACCGGCACAAAAGATAACCGTCCCGAGTTCCAGAAAATGCTGGCAGACTGCCGGGCTGGGAAAATTGACATGGTAATTGCCAAATCTATTACACGTTTAGCGCGGAACACGGTAACGCTGCTGGAAACTGCCCGCGGGCTGAAGGCACTTGGGATTGACGTTTATTTTGAGAAAGAAAATATCCATACCTTAAGCACAGACGGCGAACTGATGCTGACACTCCTGGCTTCATTCGCGCAAGAGGAAAGCCGGTCGGTCTCGGAGAACATGAAGTGGCGCATTAAAAAGAAGTTCGAGCAGGGTTATTCCACATATATCGATATGTATGGCTACCGTTTTCTGGACAATACCCTGCAGGTAGTTCCAGAAGAAGCCAGGGTCATACAGCAGATTTTTGCGGATTACCTTTCCGGCATGGGAAAAGCTGCCATCGCTAAAAAACTAAACCGTCAGAATATCCCGGCCAAATCCGGAAATTTATGGCGCGGAGCTACTGTTCGCGACATCCTGGCAAACGAAAAATATACGGGCGACCTGCTTTTACAGAAGTTTTACCGTTTAGACCACATCAGTAAAAAGAATGCCAGAAACCACGGAGAGCGTCCAATGTACCATGTGAGCGACTGCCATGAAGCGATTATCGACAAAGTTACTTTTGCGAAGGTGCAGGAAGAGATACGGCGGCGCAAAAGTAGAGCCACGCAATCTGAGGCGCACCATGGAGGTTATTTGTTTACCGGCTTCATCCGTTGCGGTCAATGCGGCAGGAAATTTTGCCGAAGGATTAGTAACCGGAATACAAAATACGCAAAACCCGTATGGACGTGTTCCTTGTTTAACGAAATTGGAAAGTCTGCATGCCTCTCCAAACAGATTCCGGAGGAGATTTTAATAGCTAAAACCACAGAAGCGCTGGGATTTAGCGATTGGAACCAGGAAGACTTATGTCAGCAGATTAAGGAAATAAAAGCAATGAAAAATAATACTTTAGTTTATGAATTTTGGGATGGCCGCACGGAAGAAATCCACTGGCAGAACCGTTCCCGGCGGGAAAGCTGGACGGAAGAAATGAAGCAGAGGGCACGCGAGCGTGAAATGGAAAGGCAGAAAAAGATAAAGGAGGAAGGCAGATAATGGCAACACCCGTAAGGAATGTGCAAAAAATAGAAAGCAGGAACAGCTTAAACCCAGCTGCGCCAAATACGGAACATCAAAAACGGCGGGTGGCGGCTTATGCCCGTGTATCCACAGACTCGGATGAGCAGCTGTCCAGCTATGAAGCGCAGGTGGATTTTTATACCAGGCACATCCAAAGTAACCCGGAATGGGAGTTTGTAAACGTATATACGGATGAAGGCATTTCCGGTACAAATACCAAAAAACGCGAGGGCTTTAACCGGATGGTCGCCGATGCGCTGGATGGCAGGATTGATTTAATCCTCACTAAGTCTATCAGCCGATTTGCCCGTAATACGGTGGATACGTTAACCACTGTCCGTAAGCTGAAAGAGAAGAATGTGGAAGTTTATTTTGAAAAGGAAAACATTTACACCCTGGACGCCAAGGGCGAGATGATGATTACCATTATGAGCAGCCTGGCGCAGGAGGAAAGCCGTTCCATCTCTGAGAATGTGACCTGGGGAAAACGCCGCAGCATGGAAGAAGGCAAATTCTCCCTTGCCTATAAATGCTTCCTGGGCTATGAGAAAGGTGAGGATGGGCTGCCCCAAATTGTGGAGGAAGAAGCTCGAATTGTCCGCAAAATTTATCAGATGTTTTTGGATGGCAAAACTGTCCGCACAATTGCTGATTACCTTACCGGGCAGGGGATTCCGACGCCAAGGGGTAAGGAAAAATGGCCTGTTTCTACCATCATAAGCATTCTCACTAACGAAAAATATAAAGGTGATGCACTGCTCCAGAAAACCTACACTGCTGATTTCTTAACTAAGAAAAGCAAAAAGAACCACGGTGAAGTACCACAGTACTATATTAAGGATTCTCATCCGGCAATTATAGACCCGGCCACCTTCGACTTGGTACAACAGGAAATGGAACGGCGGCGTCCGAACCGGCGACAGCTGCACAAAAGCAGCCCATTCAACGCTAAAATCATCTGCGGGCAATGTGGCAGTTATTATGGGCGGAAAGTCTGGCATAGCAACTCCAAGTACCGCAAACAAATCTGGCGATGTAACCGCAAATACGAGGCGGAAACAGTATGTGACACCCCTAACATAGATGTGTCCATTCTGGAAGCAGCTTTCGTGAAAGCGTTTAGCCAAATGCTAAGTGATAAAGAACAACACATTGTCCGGTTAGAAAAAATGCTGCCAATACTGGCGAATGTCAGCGACTTAGAAAAACAACTGGATGAAGCGCAAAATCGGCACGCAGAGTTAATGAGCGCACTCCGACGCTACATGGAAGAGAATACTCGTCAAATCCAGAATCAGGCGGAATATAATCGCCGATTCTCGGAGCAGGATGCGGAATGCAAAAGAGCCGAGGAACAAATCACACAGTTAAAGGAAGAGATTTTAGCACAATCTGGCAAAAAAGAGCAAATTAGCCGCTGCCTTGAGGAGCTGCGCAAATGTGTGGATACCATAGAAGAATTTGACCTTGGTCTTTGGAATTCTATGGTTGAATCCGTGACAGTATACGCCGACAAGAGGCTGGTGTTCCTGTTCCGTGACGAAACAAAAGTCACTGTGCAGATGCCGATACCACAGAAAAAAGTACCTTATAATAATGCAGAATAGCTGCAAGTAACTTAACAAATATGAAGCCCGCAGATGAATCTGTGGGCTTTTGCATCTAATAAATTTACTATACAAGTTACTGTTGTTGACAATGTCAATGAATTATTTATAATCAGGATATGTCGCAAGAACAAGGTCTCCAAGAGGGTTGGCTGTATGCAATCACTGAGAATGCTAATGGGAGTCAAAATGGCCAGTATTATGTTTTTTATGATAATGATATCTATGAAGATCGCTTGTTAGATATCGAGCTGCCTAACCCAAATATGGACATATCGGAAATCCTTGCACAATATGATAATATACGGGTTCTTGAAACTAAAATTATTGACAAATTCAAGGATGATGAAGACCAAAGCTATATCTATATAGTTTACGCGACTATTACTACCAAAATGCCAGATGCAAAAACTGTTTCTACGACAGAGCTGAAAAAAGTTATTGATAATTCTAGCGTCTTAAGTAATACAGTTAAACGACATTTGCTCGCAAGTATTAAAGATTATAATTGAATACTTAGGGCGGTAGTCAGTGCCCTGGTCCAGTATATTGCCCTCTGTCTTCCTCGACATAACCAGGGCCTTCACGTTTGGGCCCATAATGGTTATGATTCCTATGTCCATCTTTGTATTTCTTATCAAAAAATTTTTTTGTTTGGCCAACATTGTCCGCGATTAGAGTATGCCCCTCATTTTTCCCCATACCAAATTTTACTAATACGGGTTGGTCTCCGATCGTGCCGCCATACAGATCCGTCCAGCCATCTTTTTCGCCAGTAAAGTTTTGTTTTCCATGCTCCTCCATTGGCATGCGCTTGTAAGTGATTTTTCCTGATGAATCCATGGAAATATGACCGTGCCACAAACCGTCTTTCTCCATCAAGCCGCCAAAATAGAAATTTATTGTCCCATCTGCTTCCTTAACTACTTTGCACTCTTTTCGATAAGCGTATGGGATATCGGCTTTTTCCATTAAAGTTTCGTCATTTCTCTGTCTTGTCCTTTGCTCGTTTTTTCTGTTCTCTAATGCAGAGCGAAAAGCAGACGCCTTTCGCTTATACTCTTCGTTCAGTGCCTTAAACTCAGAATGCAGGCGCTCGCGTTCGGCCTTCGCGGATTTGAATTTCGCTTCTATCGGCTTATGCGCCGACTTAGCATCCTCAAATTTATTTTTAGCACTAGTGAAGCTCGAAGAATCTGTTTTGCCGCCATATGCTTCAGCATGGGTTCTTGCATTCTTTACTTCTTGACCTAAACGACCAATCTGAGCATTGACGCTTTTAAGCTGGGATTGATAATCTTTTCCTTCATTAGAATATATTTTAGCATCGGCTTTATTTCCATAATTGTAGGCATCCGATGCTCGATCAAAGGCATTTTTCATATTACTGTAAAGAGAATCGGCTTGCACTTTTAGGTAAGTTATCTGAGAATTGTTGTTATCCCGGATGCGTTTATACTCACTCCAAACGTTATCATTATTTCTGCGAGTGTATTGGCGCTCATCGTAAGCCCGGTTCATTTCATTTCTCGCAATAGTTACTTTATTCCATGACGCCTGTTGCTCCTGATATGCCGCATCTGTTCGTTTCTTAGCTTCTTGATACCGTTTGTAGGCTTCCTGTTTTCTATTAAAAGCAACATTCTCTTCTGATTTTAATCTATCCAATTCACTATTACTCATCATTCATGGCACCAGCCTTCCCAAGAATATAAATGTGCAAAATTACTATTCTGGGTACTATAATAACATAATCTGACAAAATAATCAAACATATGGGATTATATAACAATAATCAATTCCACGAAAAAACTACTTGATTTTATTTCGCATCGGAGTGATTAATGGTGTGTAAAGTAAAAAAGGAGCAACATGGCTAACAATGTATTAAACCGGATTAAAATTAAGGGCGGCAAGGGCGATATCGCCAATTTCCTGCAAAAATGTCCAATAGACGATAAAGGAGAAAAAGTATTCTCTTTTAACCGGTTTATCCCTATGCCGGAAAATCCCATCCCAAACTGGTACGACTGGAGCATGGAGCATTGGGGAACAAAATGGGACGCACGCGATAGTGCGGTTATAGAACTGGATGATGGTGACTTAGAACTTATATTTATCTCCCCATGGTCTTGCCCGCTTATCGGTTTGAAAGAAGTATCAAAATTATTCCCGAACCTTGTTTTTGAAGGCGGATATGCATGCGAGTTTATCCCATCGGATTGCGGAAGGATTCATATCAAAAATGGTATTCTTAAGGAAGAGGACATGGAAGGTGATGTGGATTTTGCCTGTAGTATATGGGGCGAAGACCCTGCGGAGTGGCAGGAATAATAAACTCTTAGATTATCGATGGAGCGGCTGATGACTGCTCCATTTTTAGCATGAAAGTATTAAAAATAATGAAGTTATTTTTAATACCATAGTTACACTGGTGTATAGCGGTGCAAATATAAAACAGTGTGACGTAATCGTGTAAAATGTGGTGCAACGAATTTATAGTGTATCATCCGTGACGTGTAGACACAAGATAAGTGGACAGCCTATAACCCCTGTAAAACTGCGGTTTTCTGGGGCTGTTTTATTATAACTTTTACATAGAACGGGATAAGATGGGTCGTTATTTCGATTGCAATTTTACACGATACACCACTTAGGTTATGGTTAACAAAGTAATTTTACACGTTTTACACGATTAAAGCAAAACATCGGACCATATCAACATTGAATAAAATTTGTTCTTCTAGGTTAACGGCAGTATTTCTATGTAGTAGCATTTTTGTAGAGTTAGAACTTTCATCTCGCATAGCGCGTTAAAAGTCATTTATCAGATAGACATTCCCCCTAGCACGCGTAATTGCAACATATAATTTGTTTTTAGTAGACGGAGGTAGCTCACACAGGTTCCCGCTATGACGCTTCTTGGCGGTATTTTTGTTTAGCATGACGCATACATCTTCATGGTGATCCTCACCTTTTGATTCTCCCCAATTTTTGTGGTTAGGACCGTATTTCGCGCCATTTTGGTAATGAAGTTTTACTATATTTTCATCGGCAAGGAGATACTCTATTTGCTGTTTATTATCAACGAATTCAATTATGGTATTATCTCCCTCTGGACGATTTGATGATATATTTATTCCGAGATTAACGCTGATGTATTCACATATACTTTGGCTACATCTCCAGCTATTTTTTAGAGTGGCATTATCTATCTTGAAGCCTTTTTTCGTAAATCTTGTTTCATATTTTACTTTACTATCGAATAATGTACTGTTTACTTTTCCATCTCGACTAGTATCAAATGTATGTTGATAAAAATCACCCACAAAAAGCATATTGACCGAATTTTCCATAAGATTTTCTAAAAAGGTGAAATCCCGCCCGGCAATGTCTTGAACTTCATCAATAATAAATTCATCAAAATATGTTTGGATACGCATCATTATATCATTCAAGACGCATTCTTTTTCCAGGAGCAAGGCTAGTCTGTTGCTATATAGATAACGATTTTTTGTCATGTAGTATTCTAAGCTTGTTTGCCTAATAAATGTATTGCTATTTGGCTCATAAATGAGGCCGCGCGCTTTATATTTATCCGATAAGAACGGTTTATAGCAAAAACCAAATAAAAAGGAGAAGTACGTCATTAGTGTTACGCTAGCGGGCCATACACCATTAAATTTCTCTGTTATTTTCTTTCTTAGGTTTTCATAATTTGCTGTTGTATATGTAACTATTAGTGACCTTTTGCTGTTGGACAACCTGCTAACAATGTGAGTTGTTTTGCCAGAACCTACAACAGCAAATATTACTTTCTTATCCATTCTATTGCTCCTTGAATATAGCCAGGGACCACAATATCTTCGTCTTGGTCTAATAATGAGAATGCGGCTTCTGTTTTATTTTTGAGCATATAATCTAACGCTTCTTCTCCAAATAATCGGTCACAAAGCGTCTTGTTGCCATTGTATAAAACGATTTCAAACGTTCTCTTCTCGTTATCATCTTCATTGAAAACTTGGATATTTGCGTCTCCTGTAAAATCAGCATATTTATCTACACAATTTCTTTGTTTGTTGCCGTCGTTATCGGTAACTACCGCCACCTTACTCTGAATTAAATGAGCTATTTCTAAGTACCTTTTAAAACTTAAGCCACGTATATCAATAATATGTACGTGATCTTGCTCCGGTTCGTGAGCGGTCGTTGTTATATAGAATTTTTCAAATAGCATATACTCAGACGGCCCCTCTACCAAAACTACTTTATTCGAGGTAACAAATTCGACGATATTAGCTACGGGAGCTTTCATGAAATATTTTGCGGTCGATTCTCCCAATTTTTGGAGCGAAACAGGATTACCTTTAACTTCTTTGCCCATGATCAGCAAGTTACGTAGTTCCAATCGAGTACTAATTAGGCTATTATGCGTGGTTATGAACAACTGGCCATTTTGTGCGCGGGATACGCGCTGAATTAACTTACGCAAATTTACATGGCTTAAATGGTTCTCTGGCTCTTCGATTAATATAACATCCATATTTCTGCCAGAACGTTCAAGGGCAAAATCTGTTTTGATAAATACTTGTTTTCCTGTACCCTTACTGTCAATGCCAATTTCATTTTCATAAATCATTAAGTTTTCTTCAAGACTCACAGTTGAACTTGCCTTCAAACCAAATGTATAATTTTTGCCGGAAGGTATACGGTCATTAAGGCCTTGAAGACTCGTAGTACGAAAATTATCCTTCATTTGTCTATATTTACTTTTGTGGACTGCTCGTTCTTTTACGTCATCTTCAGTGTATTGAAAATAAGTACGCTTAATAAAGTCATTTGTTGCATAATCTGAATTCATGCTGGCGCTATCAATTAAAATGTCATACGGAAAATAATCTTTTTGTTCCCGTAATGATTCGATTATTTCATTTTGATAGTCTGGGTTCGGCTCGCATACAAGCCTAATACCGTCGCAGGTGATGCCATCCGTATTATTTTTGCCATTAACATTATAACCGTAGTCGCCCTGAAGATATAATTCAATAATCATTTTCGGAAGATTATCATAAGTTCGTTGCCCACTATTAAATGCCTGAACTGAAGAAGCATTTATAAGTCGGTCTAATCCTAATGTCTCTACCCTGCGAACGTTTCCACTAGCTACGATATCTATTGCCTCAAGAATACTGCTTTTACCAGATTCGTTATCGCCTATTAAAATGTTGATATGTGATTTTGGCTCAATGGTATAATTTTCAAACCTTTTGTAATTTATAAGTTTAATTTTAGTGATAATTGACGACATATAGCGCCTCCATATGCTAAGTATTTGGGATGAAAGGATGGAATTTATGATATTATATCATAAACTTAGTTATACCGCCATAGAGAATGCACAATTGCGATATTGCTATTGAAAAACTAGCGAATAAGACTGGACATTCTTCCCATTCAGAGCTATCCTTGTCCTAGGCTAGGGATTGATAAAGGAGAAAACAGACATGAACCCAAACTCAGAACAGAAGAGAATTGCTTTTGGCTATAATCGCAATAGCAAAAGTGAGATTGTAATTCATCCGGGTCAAGCCGCTGCCGTCAAGTTGATTTTTGATTACTATCTGGAAGGCTGCAGCATGGTTAAGATCAAAGAGAACTTAGAGAGCATGGGCATACCCTCTCCACTTAACGGAAAGAAATGGAGTAAGCAGACTTTAGCAAATATCCTGTCTAATCCACACTATCTTGGCGATGAGCTTTATCCTACAATGGTATCAGAAGAACAATATAATCTGGCTCAAACCAAGAAACGGGAACATATTGGCAGGAACGGCAAAACTAAAAAGACCGATCGTTCGGGAGACAAGACTTAACCCTCCCCTTCCGCTACGCCCACTTAGGGTTGCAGCCTATTGTCGCGTAAGCAGTAAGCGTAACGAACAGCTAAGCAGCTTGGAGAACCAGGCTGCTTATTATATGGGGATTATAACCAGTAACCATAATTGGATGTTAATCGGCATCTTTGCTGACAAAAGAACGGCTCGAACCATACGACAACGCGCTCAATTCCAAGAGTTACTAAGACTCTGTCGTGAACGTCAGATTGATTTAATACTTACTAAGTCGATAAAACGATTTAGTCGGAATACACTGGAATTCCTAGAAACTTGCTATGAGTTAAAGTCTCTGGGGGTGGAAGTATATTTTGAGCTGGAGAACCTTTATCTAAGCAATCCTACCTCAATGTTGCTTCTGACTATATTTGCTAGTTTAGCGCAAGCTGAGAGTGAAAATCTAAGTGCTGATATACGGTGGGGGATTCGTCATGGGTTTGAGGATGGTAGCTCTGGCTTTATAGATAAACCTTGTTATGGATATAGAAAATCCAAAAACGGTAGCTTATCTATCTATGAACCCGAAGCCGAGGTAGTACGGCAGGTCTATCGTTGGAGGATCAACGGATACTCTTTGCGAAAAATCGCAAATCTTCTACAAGAGAGGAGCATTGTTGCGCCAAAAGGCGGCAAGTGTTGGGGCGCAGAAACGCTTAATAAACTTCTTCATAATGAGAAATATACTGGGAATGTAATGTTGCAGAAGACATATGTACCGGACACACTAACTGGTAAACAGAGATATAATAACGGGCAGATGGCAAAGTATTATGTAGAAAATACACATCCTGAAATTATCACAAAAACGATGTTTAACAAAGCGAATAGGCTTTCTTATCGCCACAAGGTAGAATAATGATTGGTGCATTATGGTGCAAATACAAAATAGAACAATATAATCGTGTAAAATGTGGTGCAACGGATTTACAGTGTATCATCCGTGACGTGTAGACACAGTTGAAGCACGCCCGCTTAAAGGAATCCGATGCCTGCGATTTTTCTTTTTCCGCATACCCCATTGTCCCCACATCCTGCTTGGAAACCCACGTATCATGGGCTTCGTCATAGATTTCTACCGTGCAGTACAGGTTCCCGTCAATGCACTGGTGGCTCCGCTTCCAGCCGAAAGCGCCGAACGTTTCGTCCAAAATACGCTGGTCTACCCTCGCATCCTTATAGAGCAGCAGGCTCAGCCCCTTTTCACTGACCGTTGCAATGCGGCATTCAATTTCATTGGCTTTCAGCAGCCGGATAAATCCCTGTCCCATTTTTCCTCCTTCCCGCTATCAAAGTCTCTTCATTCCCTGATCTCCATGCCGCTGCCCTCCCCTATGCCGCTTTTACCTCAAACCGCCTGTAATGGGAGGGTTTTGCGTAATCCGCGTAAACCTCCGGTTTTTCTGCCTTGATGCGCTGCGTGTCAAGCCTTACCGAATCGATATTGCCCCACGATACCCGGTAGCGCCCGCTTGCGGCATACTGGTTCTCGCCCATGAACAGCTTCACCTCCTGCTCGATCTGCTTCTGCTCCGCCTGCATTGCTGCGATAGACGAGAGAATTTCCTCACGCCTGTTTAATTTTTCATCAAACCCGACCAGTTCAACCGGGGTCTCCTTCTTTGCGGTGTGGAAATACTGCGCAATCACTTCGTCACAGGCCCTGCTCCCATCCGGCGGCGGGATTATCCCCTTCGCCACATGGTTTTCCCAAAAATCCTCTTCGACCGCTATCAGGCGGCTGACCAGCGCATCATCCCATTCCAGCTTCCTGTATGTAAACTCCCTGCCTAAAATGACTGCCGCAATATACCATGTGCGCTTCCCTGTAACCGCCATGTAATGGTAGCATTGCATGACATAATGGAGCGGGATGTTCCCATCCGCCCATTTGTCGGCATTGTAGGCACTCGCCGTCTTGCACTCTAACCCCGCATCCTCCCCGACTACCAGACGGTCAACATCCGCAATCATAAACGGATGCTCTATGCTCCGGTACATAAAATTGGACTTCCGCACCTTTAACCCGGTGGCCTCCGAAAATCTCCGCGCAACATAATCTTCCAAATCATGGCCAATTCGGATTGCCTCATTATCCGCTTCCTCCACGTCCTCACACGTCTTATCCCGGAATACCTTCATGGCACTGCTGTACGGGTTCACCCCGCAGATCGCCCCCGCATCCGAGCCGCCAATGCCGGACTTCCTCTGCATCAGCCACTGCCTCTTGTCCATACCCGCTATGGGAATCCTTTCAAACATCTTTTTTCCTCCGTTTCTCCTGTTCCTGCCTCCGGTTCCATCCCCTTGCGGCAAAATCATATATCCGCGTAGATATAAATATTGCCCTATTGCCCACAGGAATCAAATACCTATGCAATCACGGCTATTTTCCTCATTGTCCGTGAAATAAAAATAAGGCTTTACATATCTGCATACAGTTCCTTCAGCAGCCTGCCCGCCTTCTCCAAAGCCGTTTCCAGAACGACAAATACGCCCAGCGGAAGCTCCTTCCCCCTGACTTCCTCGAAAATAAT
>CAJURK010000066.1:0-1686 GCA_910588745.1 uncultured Dorea sp.
ATGTTCTACCGGAAGCATCCGATTGAAACAATCGACGCGAACGTATTCGGGCTCCGCAGGCTCCTTGATTTTTACTGCAGGAAGCAGGTGAAAGGGTTTCTGTTCTTTTCGTCCAGCGAGTTATACGGGGACCCAGCGCCGGAAGCGGTACCGACGGACGAGGAGTATTACGGCTATGTATGCGCCACCGGGCCGCGCGCCTGCTACGACGAAGCGAAGCGGTTCGGCGAAACCATGTGCATGCTGTTTGCGAAGAAATATAACATGCCCATCGGGGTGGTGCGGCCCTTCAATAATTATGGGCCGGGCATGAAGATCAATGACAAGAGGGTCCCGGCGGATTTTGCCGAAAATGTGGTTGAAAACCATGACATCCAGATCCTGTCGAACGGGAGCCCTACCCGCACCTTCTGCTATATCGCGGATGCGGCAGCCGGGTACTTAAAGGTATTGCTGCATGGAGCTTACGATTATTTCAATATCGGTATTGACCGCCCTGAGGTTTCCATCGGAAGGCTTGCGGAGGTTTACCGGGAAGCGGGAACGGAAATCCTTGGCTATACCGGGGAAGTTACCTTTGCAGTTTCCGAGGATAAGGAATATTTGACGAATAACCCGGGAAGGCGATGCCCGAAGATTGATAAGGCAGCGGGGACGCTGGATTATAGGCCGGAAATTTTAGTAGAAGAAGGGGTACGCAGATTCCTCACATTTATAAAAGAATGTAAAGAAAACGGAAAGAACGGGGAGGGGAACCTGCTATGGTAACAGAGCGGATGAATAAAAAAACAGTAACGGTTTTCGGTCTGGGGTTTGTGGGTCTGACGACGGCGCTTGGATTTGCGGAGACCGGCTGCAAGGTATTCGGTATTGATGTGGATACGGAGCGGAAAGGGTTCTTGAGGGAAGGAAGAGTCCCCTTTCACGAACCCCATATGGAAGAGGTTCTGCGGAAACATATCGGTCAATCATTTTTTGTTACGGATGATATTCCGGCGGCAATCGCGGAAAGCGCCTATGTATTCTACTGTGTGGGAACACCCTACGGGGCGGACGGGAGCGCGGATTTGACATACCTATTTTCCGCCATTGACAGCACGCTTGACGCAGTCCATGATGAAAAATTCCGTGTACTCGTGACCAAATCCACCATCCCGCCGTCCACAACGGCAGAAAAAATCCTTCCATATATAAAGGGAAAAGGCGGGAAGGCAGAACACTTGGGGGTGGCAAACAACCCGGAGTTCCTCCGGGAGGGACATTGCTGGGAGGATTTCATGGAGGCGGACAGAATCGTGCTGGGGGTAAATGATGAAACGTCAAAGGCCCTCCTGACGGAACTGTATGAACCCATGGGAATCCCAATCAAATGTGTCAGCCATTCCACCGGGGAATTTATCAAATATTTGTCCAATACCTTGCTTGCCACTCTGATCAGCTATTCCAATGAGATGGCTCAGGCGGCGGACGCCTTTGGAGGGATCGAGACGGCGGAAGCGTTCCGCATCTTACATATGGACAAAAGATGGAACCATTGTAACATGTCCAGCTACGTCTATCCGGGCTGCGGGTATGGCGGGTACTGCCTGCCGAAGGATACCAGCGCATTCTATGCGCAGGCAGCGGAAAAGGGATTTGACGCACAGATCTTGAAGCAGGTAATTCGGACAAATACAGACAGGCCGG
>CAJURK010000066.1:1786-12297 GCA_910588745.1 uncultured Dorea sp.
GGATTTGACGCACAGATCTTGAAGCAGGTAATTCGGACAAATACAGACAGGCCGGCAAGGATAGCGGAAAAGATTGCGGCCTGCCTTAGGGATACGGTACAGGCGGAAAATAAAAAGACGGATGCCGGGACGGGACGGGAAGCAGGGAAGGACGGCGGAACGGATATGGCCGGATATGCCGGAACGATCGGCATACTGGGGCTTTCCTTCAAGCCGGGTTCTGACGACGTCCGGGATACCCCGGCGTTAAAGGTCATACAGGCGCTAAAGAAACTGGGCTGTACAGACATCATTGGCTACGACCCAGTTGCAATGGAAGAGTTCGCGCGCAGGTATCCGGATGCGGGGATTCGTTTTGCCCGCAGTATGCAGGAAGCTTATGAGGAATCCGACATCCTTGCTATTGTTACGGCTTGGGAAGAGTTCCGGGAAGCGCCGGGACTTGGAAATAAAGAAATTATAGACTGCAGGTATATGCTGTAGATTGATAGATTCATGGAGGTTATAAATGGAAAAACAACAGATTTTAGATATGGTTGCCGAGTACTGCCGGGAGCAGCACGCGGCAAAGGAATGGAAGCCGGGAGACCGGATTAATTATGCGGGACGCATCTATGACGAGGAAGAACTCTGCAACCTTGTGGATGCCTCCCTTGACTTCTGGCTGACTGCCGGAAAATACACGGAGGAGTTCGAGACGGGGCTTGGGGAATACCTTGGCGTACCGTACTGCTCCGTTGTAAATTCAGGGTCTTCCGCAAACCTGCTCGCCATGGCGGCGCTGACGTCCCCGCTTCTGGGGGATAGGCGGGTTCTGCCGGGGGACGAGGTTATAACCGTAGCGGCGGCGTTCCCCACTACGGTGGCGCCCATTGTGCAGTGCGGGGCAGTCCCGGTGTTCGTGGACATTGAAATCCCTTATTACAACATTGATGTGACAAAACTGGAAGGTGCGCTTTCCGACCGGACCAAAGCGGTATTTTTAGCCCACGGTCTGGGGAACGTGTTTGATTTAAAGGCGGTTAAGGATTTCTGTACAAAGCACGGCCTTTACCTAATTGAGGATAACTGTGACGCGCTGGGGGCTGAGTATGAAACCGGCGGGGAATACCAAAAATCCGGGACCATCGGGGATATCGGTACTTCCAGCTTCTACCCGGCCCACCATATGACGATGGGGGAAGGCGGGGCGGTCTATACAAAGAATCCGCTTTTACATAGGATTGTCCGTTCCTTAAGGGACTGGGGGCGCGACTGCGTCTGCAGCGGGGGGCAGGACAACCGGTGCGGGCGCCGTTTTGACGGGCAGTACGGGACCCTGCCGAAGGGTTACGACCATAAATACGTATACTCCCATCTGGGCTACAACCTAAAGGTAACGGATATGCAGGCGGCCATTGGCGCGGCACAGCTTAAGAAGCTCCCTGGGTTTGTGGAGAGGCGCAGAGCGAACTGGGATTACTTAAAGGAACAGCTTGAGGATTTAAAGGACTATTTTGTCCTGCCGGAGATTACGCCGCACTCTCTTCCGAGCTGGTTCGGTTTTATGCTGATGGTAAAGGAAGAGTCCGGAATGACGCGGGACGGGGTGATTGCATACCTGGAAGAATACGGGATCCAGACCCGCGCGCTGTTTGCGGGGAACATCACCAGGCACCCCTGTTTTGAATCCCTTGTGGAAGGGACGGATTACCGGATAGCCGGAGGCCTTGAGAGGACCGACGAGGTTATGTGCAGAGGGTTCTGGGTAGGCGTTTACCCAGGCATGACCAAAGAGATGCTTGCAGAGATGGCGCGCAGGATCCGCGGGAGCGTACAGCAACAGGATGGAAAAAGGAACGACTAAGGAGGGAAATCTATGATAAAGGGATTAAAAATATTTGACTGCACTCTTCGTGAAGTAGGCTATCAGACCGGCTGGCATTTTTCGGATCAGTTTGTCCGCAACCTTTACCGGTTTGCCCAGGGGAAGGGGATTGATTATGTGGAACTTGGCTTCTTCCACCAGGAAGCGGCGGACCCGGACAGGGGGATCTACCGGTACTGCAGTACGAAGAATGATGAGATTGCGGATGTGTTCAAGGGTTCCAAGAATGTAACGAAGCTCTCCGCCATGCGGGATATCCAGAGGCCGCTCTCGCCGCTTCTGCCGGCGGACCAGAGTATTGTTGACACAATCCGGATCCTCACCCGTTCCCATGAAACGGATTTGAAGATCCTGGAGGGTTATGTAGACGAGGCCATGGGATTGGGGTACGAGGTATTTATTAACTTTACCAGCGCAGGCTATAATTCCCCGGAGATGAATAAGGCCTTTGCCGAGTTTGCAAAAGCGAAGGGCGTGCATGCCATTGAGTTTGCGGACACGGAGAGCGTGATGACAGAAGAGTATGTAAAGAGGACGGTCCGGGACTGCCATGCCATTGGGATTGAGATGGGGGTACACCTCCACGACAAGAACGGCACGGCGGAATTCCTTGCGGACCTGGCGATTGCGGAAGGCGCGGACTACATGGACGTAACCCATGTGGGCCTGGGAGGCAAATGGAGGGACGGCAACGTAACGATGGAATACCTCCTTAGGAAGCTGGAAATCAGCGGCGGGTATGAGGCCACCATGATCAGGAACGAGTTAATTGAAAACTTGATCGAATTCTATCCGTACAGCGCGGCGGAATAGGAATCGGAAAGGTATGGAACTCTTGTTAAAGCCTGTAAAGCAGAAAACAGGACACCGGAAATAAGACAGGAGAGAACGAGAAAGGACAGGAAAGGATAAGCAAAACCATGAAGCTGTCAGACTATGTAATACAATTCCTTGCGGACCTTGGGATCGGCCATGTCTTCTATGTCAGCGGCGGCGGGGCTATGCACTTAAATGATTCTCTAGGAAGGAACGGGGAAATTGAGGGCGTATGCATGCTCCATGAACAGGGCGCGTCGATTGCGGCGGAAGCCTACGCCAGGATCAGTGAGAATTACGGGGCGTGCCTTGTAACCTCCGGCCCGGGCGGGACGAATGCGGTTACAGGGGTGGCGGGCGCTTACTACGATTCTACCCCGGTTATCTATATTTCAGGGCAGGTAAAGAGGGAGGATTTGGTGGGGGCCCAGGGCATCCGCCAGTTTGGGATACAGGAGACGGATATCCTGTCCATTGTTAAGTCCGTTACCAAGTACGCCGTGCAGATACAGGAGCCGGAGGAAATCCGGTATGAGATGGAGAAAGCGGCGTATCTGGCCAGGGAAGGGAAACCTGGGCCGGTATGGATCGACATCCCGTTAGACATCCAGGCTTCCCAGGTGGAGCCGGAAGGGTTGGAAGCGTACCAGAAACCAGACGACGGATGTGCTTCCCGGCTGGATAAGGAAGAAATAAACAGCCGGATTGCACGGGTGTTTGATTTGCTGCATAAATCCGAGCGCCCCCTTATCCTTCTTGGGAACGGCATCCGCCTGGCGGGGGCGGTTCCTAAGGCGCGGGAATTTTATGAGGCCTTGGGCGCTCCTGTGGTAACTTCCTGGAACGGGGTGGACCTGATTGAAGACGGCCATCCGCTCTTTTACGGCCGCCCGGGGTCTGTGGGCCACCGCCATGCAAACTTTATCCAGCAGAACGCGGACTTCGTACTGACGATCGGAAGCCGCTTAAACCTTCTTTCCACGGGATACAATTATGCGGATTTCCTGGGAAACGCAGTCCATGTGATGGTGGACATTGATGAAAAGGAGATGCATAAAAAAAGCGTGCATCCGGATGTGGGACTGCCCTGCGACGCCGGGTACTTCCTGCGGAAGATGCTGGAAAAGAAGGAGGAGCTTTACACAGCGCAGAAAGAAGCGTGGATTTCTTACTGTAACGGAATGAAGGAACGCTACCCTGTGGTTATCCCAGAGGCGGAGCCAAGGGAAGGGTATGTAAGCGCCTACCGACTGGTGGAGGAAATCAGCCGCCAGATGACGGGGGAGGACATTTACCAGTTCACCAGTTCCGGGACTTCCGTGGATATCGCTATGAAAGTATTCAAGGTTAAACGCGGGCAGAGGGCGTTCCTGACGAAAGGGCTTGCGGCGATGGGTTTCGACGTGCCGGCCTGTATCGGGAGCTGCATTGCTTCCGGCGGGAAGCGGACGGTGTGCGTGACCGGGGACGGGAGCGTGATGATGAATATCCAGGAGTTGGAGGTTATAAAAAGACGGAACCTGCCGGTAAAGCTTTTTATCACGGACAACGGCGGCTACAGCATGATCTATGGCTCCCAGAACGGGAACTTTAAGGGCCGGCTGACAGGCTGCACGAAAGAATCGGGGCTGACGCTGCCGGATATCAGGAGGATAGCGGAGGCTTTTGGGATCCGGACGCTGGATTTGGATTCCGAAGCGGACTTGGAAGGGAAAGTCCGGGAAACCCTTGAGTATAGAGGCCCTGTGGTGTGCAGGGTGAAGGCGGACATTGAGCAGAAAATCCTGCCAAGGCAGGCGAATTATATGAAAGAGGATGGCCAAATGGCGTCCCGGCCGCTGGACGATATGGCGCCGCTTCTTGGACGGGAAGAGCTAGAGGCTGCCCGCTGGAAGTAAATAATATAAAAAAGCGCCGTATCCATGGATTGTGGTGTGCTGTGAGGCTATAAAGGCATGGATCATAAAGATTTGAAGGTGTGGAAATATGAGGATTATCATAACAGGAGCTACCGGGTTTCTAGGGAAGGCTTTGTGCAAGGAGCTTACAGAAAACGGGCATGAAGTAACTGCCATTGTCCGGCCGGAATCAGCAGAAAAAGTGAAAGACCTGGAAGTAAGCCGGGTAATCGAACTTCCATTGGAAGAACTGGACAGCTTAACGGAGCAGGAAGATAATCGGGAGCCGGAAAGCCATGATTCCCGGAAACGGTCAAAAACCCGGCTTGGAGAACCGCCTAAGGACTATGACGTCTTCTTCCACCTGGCTTGGAATGGTTCCGGTGGGGAGGCGCGTAACGACTACGGGGTACAGCTTGGGAACCTCCGGTACATGGAAAAGGCGTTAAAGGCCGCAAAGGGCTGCGGGTGTAAGAAGTTTATAGGGGCAGGGAGCCAGGCGGAGTACGGCGTCGTGCATGGGAAGGCGCCAGAAGGGATGACGGCGCCGAACCCTTTTATGATGTACGGGGCGGCAAAGCTTGCCTGCCTGCATATGGGGCGGGTCTTAGCGGAACAGCTTGGGATCGCTTTCGTATGGCCCCGGATATACAGCGTATACGGGCCAAGGAAAAACGACCCGACGCTTTTAGGCTATGTAGCTCAGAGCCTGCGGGAAGGAAAGACGCCGGAACTTAGCGCCTGTGAAAATATGTGGGATTTTATGTATATCACAGACTTTACAAGAGCGATGCGTCTGTTGTCGGAAAATCCGGAGGCGGAAGGGGTCTACCATGTGGCCAGCGGGGATGCAAGGAAGTTAAGGGAGTTTGTGGAACTGGAACGAGATGTGATAAAACCGGAGGCAGAGCTTAAGTTTGGAGCTAGGAAAGCGGATGAGAAGCGGACGTTCTGGCTGGAACCGGAGATAAGCCGGCTTAAGGGACTTGGGTTTCAGTGCGAGGTACCTTTTGCACAGGGAATTCAATTACTTTAACTGCTCTGTAAGAAATGGAATTTATGGATATATTAGCTTTGTATAACAAAGTTGTAAATGCAATTTATAGAAGTCTAGTATGGGAGAAAGGCATAGATGACGAAGCAGGAATATAATTTAAAGTTGAAAAATTGTCAGGAAGCGATACAGGAGGGACAAATCGAGGATATTCCAGCGAAATTGGACGATTTGTATCAATTTAAGCCGGTACGGTTGGAGTGGTACGTTGCTAAAGCAGCATATTTATGGAAAATAGGAAAGCCATTAAAAACTGTTTTTGATTGTTTAGCAGGGAAAGGTTGGTATCTTTACAATTATCCTGGGATGAAGGAGTTTTCTGATTTATATATAAAGTTGTTAGAAAAAATAAAAAATGCTCCGGATATCCTGCGGCATCAGCTTCTTTATTTAAGAGGATGTGATGTGAAAACTCCGGAAGAGGAACAGTGGCTTTCAAATGTGCAATCTGATTTCAAACAGGCAAAAAGGAGTTTTTTAAATAATCCCCAAGATGCTGCTGCGGTAAAAATACTATTGGATTTTTACTTTTCTTTTCAAGATTATATTATGTTTTCTTTATTAGCATCCTATATACGACAAGAAAAATTGAATATTGAAATAGGCCGAAAACCATTTTTAGGATTCTCTAATTCTGGATATTTAACAGAAAATTTGGATATAGGGAAAGAAACGCCGTTTTTGTTAATTGAGGATGAATATGCAGACAGTTTAGATTATGAAGTTGCAGTGTTTATTTTAAACAAATTACATAAAAAAATATTTTTTATGAAAGTCCCTATTCCAATAGAAATAGACCATGAAGTGGATATAAGCGCAACGGTGGAAGCCAGTATGGACTCAACAACCGTTGATAAAAGAACTTATACAATATATCCGGCGGAAGTCATTTGTAATGGAAATTCTTTGGGGGACAATCGAGAATATATTTTGGATTATTTGATCCAAAATGAATTTAAGGAGAATATTGCCGTCATTATTACCAGCGGAATTATATTTGATAATCTTTGCAGTCAATCGGTTTTAAAGAAAAATTTGGAACGTCTGGGAAGTTTTTCGGCGCCAACATTAGAATCACAGGTAACGTTTGGATGGATCGGAGATTACTTAAGTTATATTAATCAGATACATGACATTGATGCAAGAATACTTCTAGAGGAACCGGCAACGGTATCATATTCTATTATTGTTCCTGCGAGAAACTCTGCCGCTACTTTGCGATATACTCTTATGACTTGTTTAAACCAGCGATATAAAGGCGCGTATGAAATTGTTTTAAGCGATAACTCTACTCCGGGCAACACCGAAGTATACCAGCTTTATAAGGAACTTAACGATCCTAGAATTAAATATTATCGAACGCCTCGTGAGTTTAACCTGTCCAGAAGTTTTGAATTTGCTTTCCTTCATGCAAAAGGTGAGTTTCTTCTTTCAATTGGTTCGGACGACGCAATCCTTCCATGGGCTTTAGAAGTTCTGGATACCCTAAGAAAAAAATATCCGGATGAGGAAATAATTCAGTGGGAGCGTGGATTTTATGTATGGCCGGGATTTAATGGCGGCCAACAGAATCAGTTTGTTATTCCCAGGGGGTATCGGAAGGACGAGTTGCAGGCAGGGTATTGTACGCAGTCTTATTACTTCGGCGCTGTATTGGAGAACAGCGCGCAGATGTATCTGCTTCCGAACCTATATTTAAACTCTGGCTGCCGGCGCAAATACCTGAAAAAGATTTTAGATAGAACAGGAAGGCTTTTTGATGGTATATGCCAGGACATTTATATGGGGGTAGTGAATGCAGCAATTAATGAAAAAATACTAAGTATCAAGTATCCATTAACGATTGCCGGAATGTCAGCCAGTTCTATGGGCGCCAAAGCAAATATGATTTATGAATTGAAAGAAGATGAAAAAAATTTTTTAAATGATTTGAAAAAGACGGGAAATATTGGAGGCTATAACTCATCTTTTTATGAACGTTTGATGCCGGAAGTAACTACAGATAAAAGTTCGCTTTATAACTGTCTTTTACGTATGATTGCGCGGGGAGTTATAGCGGAAACCGATTTGGAACAAATAGATTTCCGGGAATGGTTTTTGGATGTATGCGCGCAAATGGATATTCGTGATTCCCTGTTTGATAAGAAGATCCACTATTTTCGTTATACCGCTTCTTTACATGGCGAAGAATTTTTAAGATGGTTTGATGAATCCATTTATTGCAAGGTGTTTTCCCCACGTAAGATAGACGAGGAAAAGCTTGCCAAGCTGCAGCAGAAAAAGTGCTATATCGAAGGAATTGACGAATATGGAGGCCGAACCCTAGATGCGTCCAAATATGATGTGAAAAACATATATGAAGCTGCAAATTTATTTGAAAAAATATCTGAATTATAAGAAAGGTAGATATGACGATGGAAAAGACATTTAATCTTGAAGAGTATTATAAAAAAGCGTGGAGCGGAGAAGTATGCGGAGATACCTCTATTATAGAATATATCAAAAGCTACAAACACGTTATACTGTGGGGGGCGAGTTACCAGGGAAGCGCTGTTGGAAAAAGACTTTTGGAATTGGGCGTACATATAGAAAACTATTGGGATATCCGCTGGGAAGAGTTAAAAAGTGTGAACCAGATAGCGGTAATCCCCCCGTTTGAAAGTAACGACAAGGATAATTGCTTGATAATTGTTTGTATTGGTAACCGGGTCATACAGAAAAACCTAATAAAGGATATGAAGGAACATGGTTACGAAAATATGGTTTATGGGGATTATTTATATATGGGTTTGTTATGTCCGTTTGATCAAAAGACGGGAATTAATGCAAGACGTTGTTCTGGAACAATGGAGTGCAGGCAGATTTACTGTCATAGAATTAATGGCATTTTAAACGCCCAATGTAAAAGCGAAGACCCTATTTTTTTAACGTCTGTAACACTGGTCATTAACCAGAGATGCAGTTTGAAGTGTAAATATTGTACCTCTTATATGAATGCATATGATGTGCGGGAGAGGCTTGACTTTCCATTGGAACAGATATGCAGCGATATTGATAAATTCTTTGGGGCGGTAGATATGGTTGGAACCATTACAGTAATGGGGGGAGAACCTTTCATGCACAAAGATCTTTCACAAATCATAGAGCATCTTTGCAAATGGGAGAATTTTGGCTTGATATCTATCGCAACATCGGGAACATATCCTATTAAGCCGGAGCAACTGGAAGGATTGCATGATAAACGGGTAAACGTCAGCTTTTCAAACTACACGGAAAGTATCAATGAAAACCAAAGGAAGATGTTTTATAAAAATATAGAAGTGGTAAAGAATTCCGGCGTTTGCTACACAGTAGGTGAATTTTCACCGGAATGGATTATACCGACATCTTTAACAAATAAGTTTTATTCTGATGAGACAGCTGCCGAAAAGAAGTCGATCTGTACACATTGGCATCAAATAAAAAATGGAAAAGTACATCCCTGCGATTT
Organism: uncultured Dorea sp.; assembly: GCA_910588745.1. Taxonomy (GTDB): domain Bacteria; phylum Bacillota; class Clostridia; order Lachnospirales; family Lachnospiraceae; genus Claveliimonas. The sequence goes on from CAJURK010000066.1 coordinate 10,912, forward strand.
TGCAACTGCGATATACAGCTTGCATGTAGCTGATTATAAGGATGATTATGTTGATTTGAATCAGGACATTCCAAAAGAAGAACTAAAAAGACAACTGCGGCAATATATCGATAAACCGTTTTATGAAAGCTGTCGTCATCACGGTTATATGGAAGGCGAAAGAAGGCTAACGGCAAAGGCGGCGGAACAAGGGTTTTCAGATTTTATACATTTGTCAAAGGAGAATATCGCTGAAAAACAAATTTAGGAGGAATAATAATGAGCAGGTATCCGGAAAAATTATCGAGAATAGAAATAACAACAACGATGGGCTGTCGATTAAATTGTAGATTTTGCCCTCAGAAAAGATTATTAGAAGAATATAAAAAAACAGAAAATCCTAATAAAACATCAATGACGGTAGAAGATTTCAAGGGAGTTTTATCACAGGTATATGAAAATGGCATAATTACGTTTTCTGGTATGTCGGAGACTTTTCAGAATAAGGAAGCATCCCTGATGATGCGCGAAGCGTATGAGCAGGGTTTCAAGCTGCAGCTTTTTACAACATTACAGGGAATGTCAGATGAAGATTTTGAAAATCTAAAGGGAGTAAATTTTCAAATGATTGTTCTGCATATACCTGATGAAGAAGAGAATTCTAAATTTGTTATTGATAAAGAATATTTAGAACATTTACAAAGATTTATCTCAGAATATAATATTTTATATTATTCCTGTCATGGGGAAGTACATCCCTTAGTAAGAGATATTATTAATCCTAAAACGCCCATTGCTTCTGAGATGAAAAACCGCGCCGGAAATCTTACAGAAGAAAAGTTGGAAGAATATCATTGGGACAAAGGCAGAATTGTTTGTACCGGTGCTATTTTTAATACGAATGGAACCGCATCCGGGTGGACTCCGTTATTACTTCCAAATGGTACTCTTCTTGCATGTTGTAATGATTATGGTTTAGAACTTATTTTAGGCAATCTTTATAAAGAGTCATGGGAGAATATATTAAATTCAGAAAAATTTGCATGGTTTGAGAATGCATTTGATGATGATTCAACTGATATTTTGTGTAGAAAATGTAATCGTGCAAACTATAGAAAAGAGGCTGTAAAAAGAAATAGCAATATTTTGTGGAATAATGCCATTAAAGTAGGAAGAATGTTACAAAGTGTAGAAGTAAATTGTGGGGGGGACATTAGAGGATAAAAAAGCAAATATAATAAATGATTTATTATTTAGTAAAAATATTTGTATTTTTGGATTAGGGAAATTATTTTTTGATACATATAATAATATTCCCTGGAAAAATGTGTTGTTATCAGATAGAGAAGGTATTTGTGCATATTGCGGCATCCAACGGCCGATTTTGCGGAGCAAAACGGCCGCAAT
>CAJURK010000067.1 GCA_910588745.1 uncultured Dorea sp.
GAGATAGGGGTCTGAAAGCCTTATAAAATCAAGGCTGAAGATTCCGAGAAGTTATAATAGCAAAAAGGAGAGTGGGATTTATGAACATAACTATGATATCGAGATATTTACATTTCCTGCGGAAAAGCCATCATTTTACGCAGGAGGATTTAGCAAAAAAATTGGATATTTCAAGACAGGCGGTTTCAAAATGGGAAACCGGAGCGACAATTCCTGATTTAGAGATTCTTCTGAAAATTTCTAAGCTGTATGATATGACAATAAACGATATATTAGAGCCTAAGATAACGCTGCAGAGGATAGCCGATTTTGAACAAATATCTGCCATACCCGAGGAGGAATTAAAGGAAGCGTTCAAACAGTTTGATGCAAAGTCTCTTACAATAGCTTTAATGGGAGCATCTCCTGAAATTAATAGCCTTTTTGAAAGAATGTTGCCCGATATAGATTTTAAAATGACAAGAAACCAGATTGGCAGGGTCAGGGTTGAAAGCGTTGAAAAGATGCAGAATCAAATTATTTCCATGCTGAATCTACGCGCGATTGATGAGAAATTTTGATTATGCAAAAAAGAAGGGAATTAGGCAAAAAGCAAATATATTTATCAGAGGCGTAAGCGACAGGTGAAATTGCGCAGGTTTTATACTATCGTGCGTATCAGAAGTATCCATATAAAATGTTGTAATGTATCTTAATGACTGGTATAATTTAAGAACGGAAATATTTGAATAAAGTAAATAATCTAAGTTCCTATCATTTCAAGTTGTGGAATGAAAAACAATGTTGTTTAAGTTGAATGTATTCGTTGTAGTAATGGTAAGAGAGGAATTATAATGGGAATAAGCAAAAAAGAAATTCGTTTGTTTCATATTAGAATTTATTTTGTTATGTTTCTTTTTTCCATGTGCTTAACTATGAATGCATCCGTTTGTATTACTTATAATTCTTGTGAATCACTAAATAACATAACAGTAATTGAGACGGGGAGAATTTCGGAAAGTATTGATAAGGAAGACAGTAATAATACAAATTATTATACGTCTTCATTTTTGGAAAAAAATAATTATCATGCTAAGCCAATGATTGAGAACTTATATTCTGTATCTATATTCTCAGCTATCCTCAAAATATTTAGCTGGCTTCTTATTCGTATTATCGTTTTCTATTTGATTTTATTTATATTCTTGCCTAATGGATGGACATTAATTAATCAGAAGATACGTATGTACAAATGTGGCGAAATAGACGACATATTTATTATGAAAATGAAGCAAAGCGGAGATTGAATTGGAGGAACATGAATGAAAGCAAAGTTATATAAATTCTTTCTCGTCCTAATGGTGAGCATGTCTTTAGGTCTAAGTCCCATTGCCCAAAATGAAATACGTAAGATGCTTGAAGCTCTTTCGGGAACAAGTGACGCGCAGGTTCAAGAAATTGATGAAGAAGAGAAGGAATCGGAAGAAATAAGAAAAAGAAAGAGATTTCCAAATTATTTTCAAGATTTTTTGTAATAGATATTATGCAACCCAGATTTTCAAGTGAACTGAACAAGATAAAAGTATTGGATTGTTAGTGATATCACACCGTCTCATTCACATTTCGCCAAATTAACTTGCCTGAGTTTTCATCTGCTGCGTTGGCTTCAATCGACGATGCCGCCGCATCGCCTCATTCATACGCCTTGCAGACTGAAAATTCATTCTACGTTATTTGGCAGAAAGTGAATGAGACATTACACTAGTCTTACAAAGCCATAAGCAGCGTACCTGCGCCGATCAAAATACATCCTGCAATGGATTTCATTGTGAATTTTTCATGTAGAAAAGTAAACGCCAATATTAGCGTAATGACTACGCTCAGCTTGTCTACGGGGACAACCTTTGAAGTTTCTCCGATTTGCAGCGCTTTATAATAACATAGCCAGGAAGCGCCGGTGGCTAGTCCGGATAAGATCAAAAACAGCCAGCTTTTTCTCCCGATATGGTAAATTCCTTCTTGAGCATCTGTCAGATATACCATTCCCCATGCCATAAAGACAACAACGACTGTTCTAATTGCTGTTGCGAGATTAGAATTCACACCGTCAATGCCGATTTTTGCAAGTATAGAAGTGAGGGCGGCAAATATTGCCGACAGCAGGGCAAGTATAAACCACATGCGATCATCTCCTGTTCTGTTTTAGATATTCTTATTTAAATATTATAGTTTATACCCTGTCACGCTTAGCGAAGCGGGGTGTTCTTACAGCTAATTTTACCATAATTCTATCTGTAATTCTAATATATCGCTTACTATTTCATGTTTCATGTAAATCGAGGCTATTGTTCACTGTTAATCTGTAAACAGTAATGGAATCCGGTCATTTTAGTGTTTGTCAAGGAAAAGGCAGGAGGTCTTCTTTCTAAAAGTTACATATTCTTACGGGAACTGCGGTGAATGCAAAGTACTGCGCATTCAGTAACAAATACGCTGCAGGCCAAGGTGAAGCGTAACAAAGTAAAGCATAATAAATATTGGCATATCGCGTCAGGATTTATGTGCTATACTATTGCTGTACGAGAAGGGGTGCCGGTGCAGGAAAGCGGCCTAATTAAGATTGTGACTCATTTGCTCGATACGGGACAGGCTGCGGCGCCGGAACCAGCGGAAACGTTTGGGGAATCAGTTTAGATAATTTATGGAGATTGACGCTCTAAATGGATGAGGTATTCCCATTTATGCATAGAAGGGAAGAAAGGGCAGCATAACGTGTCTAGAGTGAAATTTGACGGAGGCCAGAAGATATAGAAAAAAAGTACGCAGATTGATTGGGGAGGGATAACATGCATTTCGTAACTGCAAAAGGAATATTATCTTCAAAAAACGGAATGAATCTGTATCGCGGCTGTTCTCATGGATGCATTTACTGCGATTCCAGAAGCAGGTGTTACCATATGGAACACGCCTTTGAAGATATTGAAGTAAAGGAAAACGCAATGGAACTTTTGGAGTATGCTCTCGCGCATAAACGAAAAAAATGCATGATAGGTACGGGAGCCATGACAGACCCTTATATACCCTTGGAGATGGAAATAGGGAATGTCAGAAAAGCGCTGAAGCTGATAGAGAAGTATGGATTTGGGTTTACCGTCATTACAAAATCGAACCGTATATTACGGGATTTGGGACTTTTGCAGAAAATAAATGAGAAGACAAAATGCGTTGTGCAGATGACGCTGACCACTTATGACGAAGCTTTGTGCAGGAAAATAGAGCCGAATGTGAGTACGACAAAAGAACGCTTCGAGGTCTTGAAGAAACTCCGCGATACAGGGATACCGACGGTCGTTTGGCTGACTCCCATTTTGCCGTTTATTAATGATACAGAAGATAACATTTCCGGAATCCTAGATATGTGTATAGAAGCAAAGGTCTACGGCGTAATTTGTTTCGGCATGGGACTGACCCTTCGGGAAGGAAACAGGGAGTATTTCTACACCCAGTTAGACCGGCTGTTTCCCCGGTTAAAAGATAAATATATTCGTACATACGGGAATCGGTATGTGGCGGAGAGTCCAGACAGCAGATGTCTGATGAAACTGTTTTACGAGAAGTGCCAAAAAGGGGGAATTGTTCATAACAATGAGCAGATCTTTCAATATCTGAATACTTTTGAGGAAAAGGAGCGGGGCAGCCAGTTAAGTCTTTGGGATTTTGGGCTGACGTCGAAAGAGTAATGCATCAAAAGTGTTTTTTGCGGAATTATCTTGCAAATATTATGCATGGATTTATAATGATATTTAGTAATTTACAGATGCAGTTTATCCTCGGCGGGCTAGGGGATATACGTCTCAAGCGCTTTCTTTTAGCGATTGGCGGAGAAAACGAACAAAGGAGATAACGTGGATGGCACAAATAAGAATACAGTCAATTGAGCCGATTATTTCTGATTTAGCCAATGGATGGCTCAAATCATATGGCTTGGATTATAAACTAGAGCAGGAGTCCCTTAATACGGAAATCGATCTCGCCCTCAATGAATATTTTTCCAAAAGCGGCGGTAAAGGCGGAAATAGACCTGATACAAAGCTTTTATTACAGGATAAGAATCTCAATTTCTATCCAATCCTTATTGAATACAAAGGCTATGAAGATCGATTAGAAAAGTTAGATTCAAATGGTAAGATCGATAATAGAACGGCGAAAAATGAACCTAATTTGAAAAACATCAAGAATTATGCTGTAAATGGCGCTGTTCATTATGCCAATGCATTGCTTCATTACACAAGTTATACGGATATTATTTCAATTGGGATGACGGGATACAAAGATGAGGATGGAAAAGTTGAATACTCTATCGGCGTTTACTATGTTTCAAAAAGTAACCTGGGAATCGGACAAAAAGTTGACGACTACACGGATTTCTCATTTTTAAAGAAAGAAAATTTTGATGAATTCATTGAAAAGGTTAAGAACCTGCAGTTGTCGCAGGAGGAGGTTAATCAGTTAAAAGAAAAGCGTGAAAGAGAAATTGACGCAAGTTTAGTAAGGCTTAATAACGACATATACCAGAATGAGAAAGGATTAGGAGAGAATGACAGAGTATACCTAGTCGCTGCTTCGATTATCGCCACAATCGGCGTTCCCGGAAAGGTGGCGGCTCTTGAAAAGTCTGATTTAAAATCTTCGGCTGAAGCAGGGAATACAGACGGAGATATTATTGTTAGGAAAATTAGGGCGTTTCTCAACGAAAAGAAACTACCGAACGAAAAAAAAGAACTTATTATTAGAACACTTCAAAACACATTAACGACAGATAATATCAACAAAGTTGAAAACGGAGAAAGTCAGCTAAAACGAGTCTTTACCAAGATTGTTGACGACCTGGGGATTTATTATAAAATTGGTCTGACTACTGATTTTACAGGAAAACTCTTTAATGAAATGTACAGTTGGCTTGGCTTTACCCAAGATAAATTGAATGACGTTGTTTTAACGCCTTCGTATGTTGCAAATTTCCTTGTTAAGCTTGCTAGAGTCAATAAAGACTCCTATGTATGGGATTTTGCTGCCGGATCCGCAGGTCTTCTTGTCGCGGCTATGAATGAAATGTTGATAGATGCCAAAAGAGCGATTAAATCCCCGGAACGGCTTGCCATCAAGACGGCAGAAATCAGGTCGAAGCAGCTTCTGGGGCTTGAAATCCTTTCCAGTGTTTACATGCTTGCTATTTTGAATATGATTTTGATGGGCGACGGCAGTTCCAATATTTTAAATAAGGATTCTTTGAAGGATTTTGAAGGCAATTATGCCTTTGGAAAAGCGGACAAAAAGTTTCCTGCAACTGCATTTGTTTTAAATCCTCCATATTCAGCCGGCGGCAATGGGATGATATTTGTCGAAAAAGCTTTATCGATGATGGACAAAGGGTATGCTGCAATTATAATTCAAAATTCGGCGGGGTCAGGCAAGGCGGCATCTTATAACAGGAAAATCTTGAAACACAGTACATTGCTGGCAAGTATTAAAATGCCGATAGACTTGTTTGTGGGAAAATCGAACGTCCAGACATATATTTATGTATTTCGGGTAGGCGAAGCGCATCGAAAAGACGATGTGGTAAAATTTATTGATTTTTCAAATGATGGATATACCCGAACGAACCGAAGAAAAGCAAGCTGTAATCTCCGGGATACGGATCATGCTAAAGAACGTTACCAGGAAGTGGTCGATTTAGTGAACTTTGGTAAATCGAAGTTGAATTTTCTTACAGAAAAGGAATATTATGAAGGTACGATTCAGCCGGATAACGGAGCAGATTGGAATCAAACGGCTCCTATAGACACAAAACCAACGCTCGATGATTTAAAGAAAACAGTTACCGATTATTTGACGTGGGAAGTATCCAACCTCCTGAAACATGAGAATGTGGAGGATGAGAGCCTGAGAAAATAAATGCCTCACTCAATGAAAGGCTGAAAAATGTTGAGTGGGGCGAATATCGTCTTGGAGATTTGTTTGATATTTATAGTACGCCAAGTTTTAATGCGGACAGGCTTGTGCGCGGCGATACCTACGATTATGTAACAAGAACTTCCGCTAATCAGGGGATATTAGGAAAAACGGGGTTTGTAAATGAAGATAATTTGAATGAATCAGGCGTTTGGAGCTTAGGTCTTCTGCAAATGGACTTTTTTTATCGGGAGAAAATGTGGTACGCAGGGCAGTTTGTTAGAAAAATCATACCTAAAGTTGATATTCCGATAAAAGCTGTCCCTTTCTTTACAACTATTTTTAATTTGCAGAAGCCGATACTGCTGTCGGTTTTGGTTCGCGATGTGGATGAAACGTTTCGAAATTTAAAAGTAAAATTGCCGGTATCTAAGAAAAAAGAAATTGACTATCATTTTATGGAAACATTGACCGAGGAACTAAAAAAGGAACGTGTAACAGAGTTGGCGGAATATCTAAAGCGGAAGGGATTCGATGGGTGCAATCTAACGGATGAAGAGCAGAAGGCTATGGACGATTATGGCAACCTTAAATGGGAGACTTATAACTTGGAAAAACTGTTCGGTAAATCAACAAGAGGAAAACGCCTGAAAAGCGCTGACAGGATTCCGGGAGCATTACCTTTTGTTACAGCCGGGGAGGCTGAAGAAGGAGTGTCCGGTTTTATCGGAAATGAAGTGCATATTTTTCGGAAAAATACAACAATAATTGATATGTTTGGCTCCGCTAAGTATAGAAATTATAATTATGGCGGCGACGACCATGTTGCGGTTGTCCATACAGAAAAACTGTCGGCGAACGCCGCTGTCTTTGTGACGGCCGCGATTCATAAGTCATCCCATAACGGACAATTTGATTATGGGAAAAATTTCTATGCGAAGGACGCAGACGAGTTATGCATATCATTACCGGTAAAGGCTGGCAAGCCGGACTATCAAGTTATGGAAAAAATTATAGCGGCAATTCACAAGCTTGTCATCAAAAAGGTGGTTCTTTATGCGAATGAGAAAGTCGAAGGAAATAAATCGGAAGCTGCTGAGACAAATACTGATAAAATATAAGATATATCGGAGAATAAGCGGAATGTTTTGCGGGACGACGTATAGTTTGGCTGTTTGATGATAATCGCATCCGAGCGGAGGATGGGACATTTAAAGAGGGAGGCAGAGATGGTATATTTGAGCAGTTTTATGGTGTCGGAACATAGGATGAGAAACCCGAATGTATATCCATATTGTGTGTTCCGCGATAAAGAGATTTACCCAATGGTGTTTGCTCCCATTACAATCATTTACGGAGATAATGGATCCGGTAAATCTACGCTTTTGAATATCATCGCGCAGAAGGCGGGCGTCAGAGGATGCGAGATCTATGCGTATGGCCGGGATTACATTGATAAATTTGTCAGAGAAAGCAAGTTTGATGTGGGTGAAGACGATTTCGGCCGGAGGTTAGCTGTTCCGAAGAAAAGCCTGTATGTAAAGAGCGAGGACATCCTTTTTGAGATTAAGAAGGTACAGCAGGAGGAAGCGTTAGAAAGAGGCTATATCTATGAAGCGATGAAAAAGAAGGGCATAGGTCGGGCGGCTGCGGAGGATGCCTTTAGAAAGAGAAAAGAAATACTGCGGTTTGCCCAGGAAAAGTATTCCAATGGAGAGACGGCGATGCAGCTTCTTATGGACATTTTTGAGCCGGATGCTTTGTATCTATTGGACGAGCCGGAGGTGTCGCTGTCGCCCCGGAATCAGGTGATGCTGGCGGAAGAGATTAATAAACTGGCGCGTTTTTTAGGCTGTCAGTTTATTATTGCAACGCATTCGCCTTTCATGCTGGGGACGCTAAAGGCAAAGATCTATAATCTGGATTCAGCCTGTATGGAAGAAGCGAAGTGGTATGAATTGGAGAATATAAGGTTCTTTCATGAGTTTTTCGAGAAGAACAGGGAGGTGTTCCGAAGTTCGTCATTAGCAAAATTATAGTGTCTAAGGTTAGGAATTGATTTTCTTTTGGATGAGAGCGGGATATAATAAGAATAAAGGGAAAAGAGGTGTAAAACTTGCAGTTGCCATATTCGGAAAGATTAGATATTGCGCATTTTTCGCGTCTATTTGACAATAAAAGTGAATGCTACAAGCTGTTCTGGTTTCAAGCGATTGTTTCCAGGATTATGCAGGGCAGGGGCGTCTTTACTTATGAAGAGCTGATTCATGAAATGATTGCGGATGCATGGTATATGGTGACGGAGTATCACCTGAATCTTGGTCCGAACGATACGCTGGAAAAAGTAGTGAATCGTCTGACTGAAATTAGCGCGATAAAGTTCAGTGAGAAGAAAGAAGCGCTGCTGAAGTATCTGGAAAATTGCATGGATAAAACTGTTATGGGAATGAAGCGAACTCTGGCGCGGAATGTTTCTTATCGGCTGCAGGCGCCTTTCATGGATTCCATGCGCGGAGATGAGTGGAAGCGAACGGAAGAAAATCTGGCTAAGCGAATTAATCAGGAAAAACGGTTGATGTATTATTTTCAGGCATTTGAGGGACTTCAAACCAAAATAGAACTTCAGCCGGACTGGCTTTTTTATATTCAGCAGAATCGTGAGACTATTCAGGGATGGATCGAGTTGAACATGATTACTTACATTTTATCTTGAGGTATCGAGAACCAAGAAAGGAAGTTTAAGCTTGGGAATCATTTTGGGCGGCATTAATGCCGCCCACCCTTTTTACTCAGATATTCATTGCCGTCTCATAAGCCCCCCAGATAACGCTGCGCAGATTACCTACCTTCTGGCAGTCACCCACCAGATATACCTGTTTCTTCTTTTGATCCGGCGTTAACGGGTTGGCGATATATCCTGCGGAGGAAATGACGCTGTCGCAAGGGATGGTAATCGTCTTCTTCCATTTATCCAGGCATACCACGGCGTCTTCTTTTACTTCTTTCAGGCTGGTTTCCAGATATACCGGAACCTTATGCAGTGCGAACCACTCCCGTAAGTAGGAGCTGTTTGCTAAGCACACGCCTTTCTGAGATATCAGGTCGTCTTTCATTTCGATGATGATTGGCTCTTTGCCCAGCAGGGCCAGTTCATAAGCAATCTCGCTTCCTGTCAGGCCGCCGCCGATTACGGCGACTTTCTGGCCTACCTCTTTTCCGTTCAGATATTCACAGGCTTCGATCATCCGCTCATAACCCGGAATGGCTTTTAGGATGCGGGGAACGGAACCGGTGGCGATGATGATTGGCTCGCCGTCAAAGCGGGATAGATCTTTTATTTCTTCGTTCAGGCGTACTTCGATCTTGAGCCGTTCCATCTGGCGGCGGTACCAGGCGAGCAGCTCCCGGAGCTTGCCCTTGTAGGATTCTGCGCTGGCAGGAATAAATGTGCCGCCCAGTACGTCGCTTTTTTCGTAAATGACAGGAGTGTGGCCGCGTTTTTTCAGTACCCGTGCGGCTTCCATACCGCCGATGCCGCCGCCGATGATGTGAACTTTCTTCGGGGTCTTAGCGGGAATGATCCGGTGCTTGCCCCACTGCATCGTCTCGGCATTTACTGCGCAGCGGGCCAGATGCAGGCTGTCGTTTAGATCCTGGTCATTTGGAACGCCTTTGTAATGGCACATGTTGAAGCAGCCGTTGTGGCACAGGATGCAGGGACGGATGTCCTCTTCTTTCCCTTTCATCAGCTTTGTCACCCATTGCTGGTCCGCGAGAAACGGTCTTGCAAAACCTGCGCCGTCCAGTTTCCCGGCGGCAATAGAATCTGCCGCTGCATAAGGGTCTAAACGTCCCGCGCATACCACGGGGATATCTACAAATTGTTTGATATGTTCTACGTCGGCCAGATTGCAGTTCTCCGGCATATATACCGGGGGATGCGCCCAATACCAGGCGTCGTAGGTGCCGTTGTCGCAGTTAAGCATGTCGTAGCCCGCGTCCTGGAGATACTTTACAGCCCGTTCGGATTCTTCCATATCCCGGCCGGCCTCGATGTATTCTTCGCCCGGCAGCGCGCCCTGGCGGAAGCCTTTGGTTTTGGAGAGAACGCTGTAGCGCAGGGAAACCGGGAAATCATCGCCGCAGGCCCATTTGATGGCCTTTACGATTTCTACTGCAAAGCGGTAACGATTTTCAAAGGAGCCGCCGTACTGGTCGGTTCGTTTGTTCACATACTTTAGGGTGAACTGATCCAGAAGATAACCCTCGTGAACGGCGTGGATTTCAACGCCGTCTACTCCTGCATCTTTTAAAAGCTTTGCAGTCTTGGCAAATGCTTCTACAAATTCGTGGATTTCATCTACGGTCATCTCCCGGGAGGGAACCTTGTCCGACCAGCGGTTGGGGGAAGGGCTTGCGGATGCGGTAATCTTATCCAAATCCATAAATGGCTTAGAAATCTTTCTCAGCATGGGAGTGGTGTACAGCTTTTCCATCAGTTCGCTGATGGTAAAGGAACGGCCGAAACCGGCGGTGAGCTGGACGAACAGCTTTGCTCCGGTTTTGTGGAATTTTGGCATCCATTTTTTCAAATCCTGATACATCTTCTTTTCCTTGTGCAGCCACTGGCCGCCCATGGGATTGTATACCGGCTGGCAGCCAGGCAGTACCAGTCCGGCGTTATTCTTCGCGACTTCCATAATAAAACGGGCGCCGGTTTTGTCGAAATGATGTTTTTCCATCCATCCAAACAAATCCGTTCCGCCCATGGAAGTTAAGACGATGCGGTTCTTGATCTCACAGTTCCCGATCTTCCAGGGGGTAAACAGCGGCTCTAATTTTGTATTCATACTTTGTTCATCTCCTCTCTAGGTATGCGTTTGGTAAATTTGTGGTCAGAATAGTAACCTCTAAAGTGTATATAATAGATTAATTATATCAAATTTTTAGTAAAACTGCAACAAAAATAGACAAATATAGACTTTGGTTTGTTGCAAATAAACAAAAAATGTGATAAAATAGTAACAAGATTACATGACTACGAGGAAAGGTAGGTGGAACCCTTGCACGAGACAACGATTATCGCCGCGGCAGGCAAAGGCGGCGTAGGTTATGAAAAGTAAGTTATTATGCAAAGTTGAGCCTTCACTTTTGCTGATTTT
>CAJURK010000068.1 GCA_910588745.1 uncultured Dorea sp.
AGACAGAGGTCTGAAAGCCCCATGAAATAAGGGCTGAAGATTCCGAGAAGTTATCGATAGAAAAAGGAGGATAAATGAGATGAGCAGATGGAAAAAAATTGCATCGGCAGCATTGGCAGGAATCATGACAGTGTCGCTGGCTGCGTGCGGCGGAAAGGATGATGGAGGAAGCAGTGCGGATGGAGGCGGAGAAGAGCTTGTTATTGCAATCCGGGATACCCAGCAGGAGCCGGGACTTACAGAGATTACCGATAAGTTTACCGAAGAGACCGGGATTAAATGTAAGATTCAGGTGACGCCATGGGATCAGTATTGGACAATGCTTGAGGCTGGGGCGACGGGCGGCAGTATGCCGGATATATTTTGGATGCATTCTAATATGATCAATCAATATGCAGAATATGACATGCTGCTTGATTTGACGGATGCTATTGCAGAGAACGGCGTGGAGTTGGACAAATATCCAGAAGGGCTTGTATCGCTTTATCAGAATGAAGACGGAAAGCAGCTTGGAATTCCGAAGGATATGGATACGTCGGCTTTGTGGTACAACAAGACGATGTTTGATGAGGCTGAGATTGATTATCCGGATGAAACATGGACATGGGATACTCTGGCTGAGACTGCAAAGAAATTGACCAAAGAGGATGGCAGCCAGTACGGATTTGTAATTAGCCCGGCAGCCAATCAGGAAGGCTACTATAATATGATCTACGATTGGGGTGGAGAAGTCATCAGTGAAGATATGGCAGCCTCTGGATGGGATAATCCAAAAACGATTGAAGCTATGCAGTTTATTGAGAAATTGACAGAAGATGGTTCTATGCCGGGATATAATACAATTGCTGAAAACGAACCGATTGCGTTGATGCAGTCTGGAAAGGTGGGAATGTGCCTGCTTGGAAGCTGGCATCTGGCGGCAATGGCGGATAATGAATATGCACTGGAGCATTGTGATGTTGCTGTGCTTCCATCCTACAATGGAACAAGAATATCTATTTACAACGGGCTGGCATGGTCAGCGTCGGCAAATACACCGAAGGCAGAGGAAGCGTTAAAACTGATTACTTACTTTGGTTCGAAAGAAGCACAGAAAATGCAGGCTGACCTTGGCGTGACAGATTCCCCACAGGCATCTTCCATGGTATTTTTTGATGACGAGAAAAGGAATCACCTGTGGGGCAGGCGTGAAAGTGCGTCCGGGAGCGATGTGTTTCTGGCAGGTAGATGAAAAAGGATGCACACTTTTTATGGATGTTAGGTGTGGAGGAAGCGGGGTATCACTCGGCGGCAGGGTTCTGGGAGCAGCAGTAATTGTGTGGGATACCTATGAGGGAATACATAGCTTTGATGCGGCAAGGCTGTTTTGCAGGAAGATGTGTCAGGACGGGATATTCCCAGAAGCGCCGGTTTATGGCAGTAACAATTGGTATTATGCTTATGGAGATATTTCTTATGGGACAGTTCTGGAAGATGCGGATTATTTGAAAAAGCTGACGGAAGGGATTTTAAACCGTCCATATATGGTCGTTGACGATGGATGGCAGAAAGAACATATTCTGGAACAGTATAACGGAGGGCCATGGAGGCAGGGGAATGACAGATTCCAGGATATGAAACGGCTGGCAGAGGAAATCCGGCAAAGAAATATAATTCCGGGAATCTGGATAAGGCTTCTTCTAAATGAAACACCGGAGATATTCGGCGAACAGAGACTGTCTCATAACGGATGTCTTGATCCCTCCCATCCCAAAGTGCTGGATTATATTGAGGAAGATGTGCGTACATTATGCGAGTGGGGATATCGTCTGATTAAACATGATTTTTCCACATATGATATTTTGGGAAAATGGGGATTCGAGATGCAGCCTTTTGCTGCAGATGCAGGCTGGGAATTTTATGATAAGGGAAAAACGACGGCAGAGATTATCATGGGATTTTATGAAAGGATATACCGTACAGCAGAAAAATACAATTGTTTGATTTTGGGATGCAATACGATTGGCCATTTGGGGGCTGGGATGATGCATCTGAACCGAACAGGGGATGACACAAGCGGATTGTATTGGGATATGACAAGACGTAATGGAATTAATGCCCTGGCATTTCGTATGCCGCAGCATGGGATTTTCTTTGATGCAGATGCAGACTGTGTGGGAATGATGGGAAGAATTGAATGGAAATGGAACCGTCAATGGACAAAATTACTGGCGTACAGCGGTACATCATTATTTCTTTCTGTAAAACCGGGAATCCCGACAGAAGCAGAAGAAGAGGAACTGAAAGCATATATAAAAATAGCTGCAGAGTTGCATAAACCAGCAAGGCCGTTAGATTGGGAAGATACGGCGTGTCCGGTTTGCTGGGATACAGATGCGGGAAGCCAAAGGTTTGAGTGGTTTGGAAGTGAAGTTATGCATATATGCGGAGCATAATTATTAATTGTGATACGTCAGGGAATATCAAATAAAGAAATTGACGTAGTATTTGTTATGCCAGATGTTATATGTTTACTGGGTAGCACAATGATTATCCGGAACAGTGATAATATCTGATACTGCGGGAGAAAAGGCTAATATATGAACTTCTGTCGAAGGCAGGACAGGAAGAACCGTTTGAAGGAAAATATTGAATTGAAGAATTTGAATCCCCTGAAATATGTCAGTACGATAATCAGTAAAAACAGATTGCTTTTTATATAGGGGTTATCAGATGTTGCAAACCGATGCGGATGCGATAGCAATTGACTGGCTATTTGTAAGATATCTTGTTACCCGGATGTCAAACGATTCTTCTTTTGGGAGACCGCCGCCAAGGAGCCTATCCGCTGCAAGGCAGAGGATAGGCAGATGAAACTGGCAATCCCCAATCTGGAGATCCGGGATATTTTTGAGACATAGATTATGGAATTGTATGTTAAAGAAGCGATGAAGGGTCATGTTGGCACAAAATAATAAATCAAATAAAAGTGAGAGCCTTGAAGCAAGTATGTTTCAGGGCTTTTTTGCTCTATTTGAGAATATGGATTATCATTCGGCAAAGCAGGTGATAACCGGCAGGCCGGCGGTTCTGACGACAGCGCAGTCCGGCGCGGTAATCCTGAAAGCGGATAGAAAAGATGTGGCAAATTTGAAGATTATCCAGTATAATAAATCTTATGAAAAGTTTGAATGAAGATATTAAGACGGGACAATTTAAGAGCATCTATCTGCTGTACGGCGAGGAAGAGTATCTAAAGAAACAGTATAAGGGAAGACTTACTAGGGCGATGCTTCCGGAAGGGGATCGGGTAAACTATGCCTATTACGAGGGAAAAGGAATTCCGGTGCCTGAAATCATAGACTTAGCAGAGACGATGCCGTTTTTTGCCGAGCGGAGGCTGATTGTCATCGAGGATTCCGGGCTGTTTAAAACAGCCGCGCCGGAGCTTGCGGACTATCTTAAGGCCATGTCTGCAAGCGCCTGTTTTTTGTTTGTTGAAAAGGAAGTGGACAAGCGGGGAAAGCTCTATAAGGCGGTAAAGGAAAAAGGGCGTATTGTAGAGCTTTCCAGGCAGGACGAGAGAACCCTCATTCGCTGGCTTTCGGGAATGATCCGACAGGAAGGAAAGCTGATTCAGGAATCCACAGTCCGTTATATTCTGTCGAAGACGGGCGTCGATATGGAGAGTCTGGAGAAAGAGATGGAGAAGCTATTTTGCTATACCTTAGAGAAGAATGAGATTACGATTCAGGATGTGGACGCGGTCTGCACGACGCAGATTACAAACCATATCTTTGAAATGGTGGAGGCGGTGGCAAAGCAGCAGAAAAAGAAGGCTTTGGATTATTATTATGACCTGCTGGCGCTGAAAGAACCGCCGATGAGGATTTTGTATCTGCTGACCAGACAGTTCCAGCTTCTGCTGGAGGTGCAGGGATTGGTAAAGAAAGGAATGGGAAGAAAGCAGATTGCAGAAAAAGCAGGGCTTCATCCCTTTGCCGCGGGTAAATATATGGAACAGTGCAGGAATTTTAGAAAAGAAGAATTACGTAGGATTATGGAGAAAGGCGCGGAGCTTGAGACGGATGTAAAGACGGGGCGGCTAAATGACGTGATGAGCGTAGAGCTGTTTATTATATCGACGCTGAACGTTTCCAAATCTTCATAAGCATACATTGCATTGCTGCGGGCAGAAGATATTTAGACAGGAAAGGAAGAAAAGAGAGTATGGCAGGAATAGAACAGAGTAAAATTCGTAATTTTTGTATTATTGCCCATATTGACCATGGGAAATCGACCCTGGCGGATCGTATCATTGAGATGACAGGGCTTCTTACCAGCAGGGAGATGCAGTCTCAGGTTCTGGACAATATGGAGCTTGAGCGTGAGAGGGGAATTACCATTAAATCCCAGGCAGTCCGCATCGTATACAAAGCAAAAAACGGAGAAGAATATATTTTTAATCTGATTGATACGCCGGGACATGTGGATTTCAACTACGAGGTATCCAGGAGCCTTGCGGCCTGCGACGGCGCGATTCTGGTGGTGGACGCGGCCCAGGGAGTAGAGGCGCAGACGCTGGCCAACGTATATCTGGCGCTGGATCATGACCTGGATGTGATGCCGGTGATCAATAAGGTTGACCTGCCCAGCGCGGAGCCGGAGCGGGTGATGGAAGAGATTGAGGACGTGATCGGAATTGAGGCGGCGGATGCGCCGCTGATTTCCGCCAAGACCGGACTGAATGTGGAAGAGGTGTTAGAGCAGATCATCGAGAAGATCCCGGCGCCTTCCGGGGATCCGGAAGCTCCTCTTCAAGCGCTGATTTTTGATTCCGTATATGATTCCTACAAAGGGGTTATTGTATTCTGCCGTATGGTAGAGGGGACGGTAAAGAAGGGTACGCCTATCCGCATGATGGCCACCGGGGCGACGGCCGAGGTGGTAGAAGTCGGGTATTTTGGCGCCGGACAGTTTATAGCCTGTGAAGAGCTGAGCGCGGGGATGGTCGGGTATCTTACAGCCAGCTTAAAGAATGTGAAGGATACCCGGGTGGGCGATACAATTACCAATGCGGCAAAGCCCTGTGCAAATCCCCTTCCGGGATACAAGAAAGTGAATCCTATGGTGTATTGCGGCATGTATCCGGCAGACGGAGCAAAATACCCGGATCTTAGGGATGCGTTGGAGAAGCTGCAGCTTAATGATGCTTCTCTGCATTTTGAGCCGGAGACGTCGATTGCGTTGGGATTTGGTTTCCGCTGCGGCTTTTTGGGGCTTCTGCACTTAGAGATTATCCAGGAGAGGCTGGAGAGGGAGTATAATCTGGATCTGGTTACCACGGCTCCCAGCGTTATCTATAAAGTACACAAGACAAACGGCGAGGTGATCGAGCTGACCAATCCGTCGAATCTGCCGGACCCTTCTGAGATCGAGTATATGGAAGAGCCGATGGTGAAGGCGGAGATCATGGTTACATCTGAATTTATCGGGGCGATCATGGATTTGTGTCAGGAACGGAGAGGCATTTACCAGGGAATGGAATATATTGAGGAGACCAGAGCGGTACTTCGGTATCATTTGCCGCTGAATGAAATCATATATGATTTCTTCGACGCGTTAAAGTCCAGATCCAGAGGATATGCGTCGTTTGATTATGAGATTCTCGGTTACCAGCAGTCGGAGCTTGTGAAACTGGATATCCTTATTAATAAGGAAGAAGTAGACGCGTTATCTTTCATTGTCTTTTCCGGAAGCGCCTATGAGCGGGGCAGGAAAATGTGCGAGAAATTAAAGGAGGAGATTCCAAGGCATCTTTTCGAGATACCGATTCAGGCGGCGGTAGGAAGCAAGATTATCGCAAGAGAGACAGTGAAGGCAATGCGCAAGGATGTGCTTGCTAAGTGTTACGGAGGCGATATCTCCCGTAAGCGCAAACTATTAGAGAAACAGAAGGAAGGCAAGAAACGTATGCGTCAGGTGGGAAGCGTAGAGATACCGCAGCAGGCATTTATGAGCGTATTAAAGCTGGATGATAAGTAAGAAGGTAAGCGATGAAAGAATTGGAACTATACATCCATATTCCCTTCTGTGTGAAGAAGTGTCGGTACTGTGATTTTCTGTCTGCTCCGGCCGACGGGAAAGAAAAGGGGCGGTATGTGGAAAGCCTTGTAGGGCGCATCCGCTCTTACGGCGCGCTGGCGGAAGCCTATCATGTGACCAGCATTTTTGTGGGAGGCGGTACGCCCTCAGTTTTAGAGGCCGGACAGACGAAGGAGATTTTCGGCGCGGTTTACGATACGTTTCGGGTAGACCGGGACGCGGAGATTACAACGGAGCTGAATCCGGGAACCGTCACAAAAGAAAAGCTCCTTGCCTACCGGGAGGCGGGGATCAACCGTTTGAGCATCGGCCTGCAGTCGGCGGATAACCGGGAGCTGGAAAGACTGGGCAGGATTCATTCCTGGGAGGACTTTCTTTGGACTTATGAGACGGCGCGTCAGGCGGGATTCGGAAATATCAATGTGGATCTTATGTTCGCCATTCCCGGTCAAACGCCGGAGACATATGAGAGAAGCCTCCGGTTTACGGCGGAACTTGGGCCGGAGCATATTTCGGCATATAGTCTGATCATTGAAGAAGGAACGCCGTTCTATGAACGGTACGGCGGCGGAGCGCATGCGGAAGAACTGCCGGATGAAGAGACGGAGCGGCAGATGTATGTTCGGACAAAGGAGGTTCTGGAAGCTTATGGCTATGACCGGTATGAGATATCCAACTACGCAAAAAAAGGATTTGCCTGCAGGCATAACTTGGGGTACTGGAATCGGACGGAATATCTCGGAATCGGAACCGGGGCGGCTTCCTTTATGAACCGCCGCAGGTGGACGGAAGGAGAAGCGGCGGCGGAACTGACTCTGCGGGAAGAGATGGAAGAATTCATGTTTCTCGGACTTAGAAAAATGGAAGGGGTGTCGTTCGCCGATTTTCATAAAGAGTTTGGGAAAACCTTGGAGTCTGTTTACCGCAGTGTTGTAAAGAAACTGACGGAACAGAAACTGCTAAGAGAAGAAAATGGCAGGCTGCGTCTGACGGAGCGGGGAATCGATGTTAGTAATTATGTGATGAGCGAATTCTTGTTATCATAAGATGCTTCTGTCAAAGTTGATTGCTGGATAACCGGGACGGGCAGGCGTTCCTGTGCGTCCCGGTTCCCCAAATTTCTAGGTCATTTCATCCCGCAGCGCGTCAATGATATTTTCCTTTTTGATTTTTCTTACCGCGTACATCATCGTTACGAAGATAATCAGGAATACGCTGAACGTACTGATTCCAATACTAAGCCATGGCAGAGAAAATGCCGTGTCCCGGGTTGTCGTTAGTTTTACAATCAAGACGGACAGAATCAGCGACAGCGGAATCCCGACTGCAAGGGCTTTCGTACCGTAGAATGCGCATTCAAGCCGCATCATTCTATTAAAATCCTTATCGGACATTCCTACAGAGCGCAGCATGGCCAGCTCTCTTCTGCGCAGCCGGATATTCGTTGAAATGGTATTGAATACATTGGCGGCTGCAATCAATGAAATAAGAGCAATGAATACATAAGCAAAGATATTGGCGATGAAGATGTAATTTTGGTATTGTTCATAGGCTTCCGAACAGTTTATCAGAAGATAGGCGGAGGAAAGGCTTTCGTTTTCAATGATTTGCTGCATTTCCCTGACGGACTGGGATGGATTGTCCGAATCAAAGCACAGCCCCCGGACAATCTCGTCAATTGGAAGGGAAGAAGGCGCAAGCCGTTCTTTTTCCGACCAGGGGGCGAGTATCTGAAAGGTGTATGGCAAAGGCTCTTCTTGGTCTGTGGCCAGCAATGGAGGAATGTCGGGGGGGACAAATTCCGCTACCGTGACGCTGACATCTACTTCCGGAGCGGCGGCCGCAGGATCAGTCAGGCAAGGGGCAAGGGAGACATTTAAGGAAGCAGGTTTCAATATATCCGCAAGATCGGAAACTCCGTTTGCCTCATCGTCGTCGCTGTCAATTTTGGCAACGGCAATCAATGTTCCATTTTCTCCGGTATGGGTTTCCAGTGATAAACCCAGCTTCTCAGCCATATTCTGGTAAAATTCATCATCAAAAAAATGAACTTCCATAGGGATATCCGCAAACTCTTCCGAAGGACGTTCTGGAGTAACATTCCAGTAGGCGTCAGAGAGCTGCTCTGCGGGAACTCTGCAGGTAGACCGGACGGCCAGACGGTAGGAACCGTTTTGGACGTAGGAGACGTTTTTCAGCTTATCATAAAGCCGGAGCAGGTCGCCGTCTTCCATATACTGAGCGCTAAAGCCAATGTCAAAGTCAGAGACAATCCGGAAGTCCTCGGCCGTCTGCTGAATGGAACTGATGAGCGCATTGGCGCATACAAAAAGTACGATGCTTAAAACCAAGGACAGTATAATACTGCGGTAACGCTTCCGGTTCCGATTGAAATTCTTTCGTGCAAGGATTCCCGGCAGGCCGTATATACGCTGACGGAATCTTGAAACGTTCAGGGTCTTTTGGTCTGTCTGAATCTCGTTTGTCTGACGGATGCATTCCATAACCGGCCGTCTAACTGCCTTTTTTGCCGGCAGCCATGCGGAAATCAAAATTGTGACAAGACTTACCAGCGCTGCGCCGCAGATTACGGGAACAGATATCTTCGCGGTTAGGGAAACTCCGTCGTAAAGAATGGAAGCAAAGCGGCTGGAAACCGCGGAAAGTACGATTTTGATTCCGCCAAGACCTGCTAATATACCAATGGGAATGCCGATCAAACCGATACAAAAACCCTCGAATAATACGGAATTGCGCAATTGCCTCGCAGTGGCGCCTACAGATGCAAGAACTCCGATTTCCCGGATGCGTTCGTTTAGGGAAATGCTGAAGGAATTATAAATCAGGAAAATAGAGCCGACCATAATGATGCCCAGTACAATTCCCCCAAAAGAATATAAAAATCCCATAAATATGTTGTCGGCAGCCTTATCAGAAATTCCCATAACGCGCAGCACGTCATAATTTAAGATACAAGCGCGTTCATCTTTCATTTGTTCCACATAAGAATAAACCTTACGGGGACTCTTAAGCGTGATAAATAAACTTTGGCTGGGAGAATCGGAAATGCCGGAGCTTTTTGTGATCAGAGTATATCCGGGAGCGTCGTCGGGCTCAAATACCGGAGTCCGGCAGGCGCCGACAACGGTGTAAGTCTTTTCCTGCCGGGGGACGAAAGTTTCGCCGTCCGAGTTGTACGGGGCGGCCTGGGACAGTTCTAATCCGTCTTTTTCGCGGCTTCCGACCAAGACGGAAATTCTATCGCCGACATGATAAGAAACGCCGCCGTCTGTCAGGAGTCTTGCGGAAACCAGGACTTCGCTGTCGTTTGCGGGCAGCCTTCCCCATATCAGGGTGGTAGGAAGGGCGTCAAAAGTCCCTTTCTCAAATCCGGCAATAAACAGGTAAGGCTTACCTGGATTGGCGCCTTCCTCTAACGTTGCATAGCCGATATTTTCAAATACGGCAAAGTCGGCTATATCTTGATCCTGCGCCCGTTCCCGGACAAAAGAAGGGTCTGCGTCCAGGAAGGCTGCGTTCCAGCCGCCATACTTTTGTACGGCGCCTCGGGCCATATAGTCCAGCAGCGAGACGCCGAAAGTTGCTACCCCTGTGATCATAAGAGAGGACAGAACTGCGCCCGCAATTGTTACAATCGTCCGGGTCCGGTTCTTTTTTAATCCCTGCAAAGCGATTTTGTTAAAAATATTCATAAGCGCGGCTCCTCTCTTTCTTCCTGCGCTGTTTGGCCATAGGATGTATGGAGGCCGTAAGCGCCGGATTGGTTTTTAGAAAATAAAAATTCCATGATATGAACCCCCTTTTCTTGGATGTATCCATATCATAGAATTTTATGCTTACATTTTCGTGACTTTTCCGTGAGAGATCCGTCACTTTTGGGGTAAACGGCAGTAAGAATGGAACAACCCCTATTCGCCGGATTCTTCTGCAAATGCCGGTTTTTTCTCATATTTAGCTTCAAAGGTTGCCTGAATAGACAGCTTTTTAAACTGCGTGATATCAACGGAACTGACCATGACGGAGGTGTGCGCCTGGCAGCCCTTTAAATTTGGAAGCTGATCTAAAGCAAGCTGGGCGTTTTTGTCTGTAGCGGCGCTGACAGACAGTGCAATCAGTACCTCGTCGGTGTGGAGCCTTGGGTTCCTGCTTCCGAGATACTTTACCTTTAGCTTCTGGATCGGCTCGATCGCTTCCGGTGAAATGACCTTGCGCTTATGGTCAATGCCTGCCAGAGCTTTTAGTGCGTTCAGAAGCAGGGCGGCGGAGGCTCCCAGAAGATGGGTGGTCTTGCCGGTCACAATCCGTCCGTCAGGCAGCTCTAACGCGGCGGCGGGTCCGCCGGTGGCCTCTGCCTTGGCAAGAGCCGCGTCTACCACAGGACGGTCATGTACGGTAACTCCCGCCTGGTTCATGAGCATCTCAATCTTGTAGACTTCATTATCGGTGCATACGCCGATCAGGAGCCGGCGCAGAGATTCATAGTACCGGCGGAGAATTTCCTGCTTAGAGGCTTCGCAGCATACTTCATCGTCGCAGATGCACCGCCCGACCATATTTACCCCCATGTCGGTAGGGGATTTATAAGGACTTTCACCGTAAATGCGTTCAAAGTCCTTATAAATCCCCTACCGACATGGGGGTAAATATGGTCGGGCGG
>CAJURK010000069.1 GCA_910588745.1 uncultured Dorea sp.
TTTAACTATTATTTAAAGTATACTATATGCCGATAAATAAGTACAGGATAAATTTTAATTTGTAAAAACACGGCGAAAATATGCCGGAGTTAAGTGGTACATTATGATTTTAGAAACAGTTTTTATAATGAGGCCACAGGATATTTAATAGAAAAGGAGAGATTGATATGTCAACAACAATAGGTAGTTTAAGTAGTTCGACAGCAAACAGCATTAGAGGTTATGGCGGACTCGCCAGCGGAATGGATAGAGATAGTTTGATTGAAGGTATGACCTATGGGACCACCAGTAAGATTACCCAGCAGCAGCAGAAAAAACAGCAGCTTGAGTGGAAGCAGGCAGCCGTTCGGAGTATTACCGATCTGATGGTTTCGTTTGCGAATAAGTATACCTCATCTTGGAGTTCAAAGACACATCTGCTCAGTTCCACATTCTGGGGCAGGTCGAACATTAAAACTACAGGGGCTAACAGTAAGTTTGTTTCTGTTTCGGGAACAGCAACCGCGGCTAATTCCATATCAATTATGGGTGTGAAGCAGCTTGCGCAGAAAGCCAAATACAGTTCTCAGTCAGAGGTATCTACGAAAGCGCTGCAGACCGGAGAAATTAGTACGGCAGATACGACAGTCGAAAACCTTGTTGGCAAGAAGATTTCCATTGAGTATGGTTCTAAAACCTATTCTGTTTATTTGAGCGCAACGGCGAAAGACGGTACAGAGCTTCATTATAATACGGCGCAGGATGTGGCGGATTCTATCAATAAACTTTTGGCAGAAGAAGACATTGGAAACAATAAAACGCTTGCAGATATTATTAAAGTTCAGAAGAACGATCGTGCAAATGGAACTGACACAGATGAGATTATTACATTTTCAAAATCAAATGACGATACCAATAAGTGTCAGATAACAGGCGGGGACGCATTGAATTATTTAGGGTTTGCCGAACCGAAAAAAGATGACGAAGCAATCACAATCAAGACTGAGGCGGACGGCGGTACATCCAGCACCGGAAAAGTCAGCGACTTGTTAAGGGACGTGTCTTTTGCAGAAAAAATTGCGGGAAAAGAATTGACCTTTAACTATAATGGGAAGACCGCAACAATTAAAATACCGAGCGAAGAGGAACTGACAAAAGCGGGGGCGGATGGAACTGTAGATGTTCTGGCTAATTTGCAGGCTTCACTTCAGACAGAGATGAATAAAGCTTTTGGCAAGGATAGGGTTAAAGTTGAGTTAACAGGTGATAATAATAATAAACTTAGCTTTGAGACTATGAACCCGACGGGAGGAAAGGATAATACTTCAACACTTACGCTTGTATCGGGCGACACGGCTCTTGTGGGCAAGAACGGCGCTTTGAATGTGGCTTTCGGTGAATCTAATAGGCTGAATTTGAATGCGAAGCTTGAAGAGTCCGGCTTGAAGCTTCCAGCGGGTACCTTGTCTGCGCAAGGGACGAAGATAAAGATTAACGGTGTAGATATTGAAGTTACGAATAAAGATACCGTATATACTTTAATGGAAAAGATTAATGATTCTGATGCGGGAGTGACCGTGAGTTATCAGGAGGCCGCGGATAAATTTGTATTTACTTCCAAGGAAGATGGCGCTAGCGGTACAATTGACTTTACCGGAAATGATCAGGCGGGCGCGGACTTGCTGAACGCGATTTTTGGAGCGGGGACATCTGATCAGACAGTAATGGGGCAGGATGCGATTGTAGCTGTTAAATATGCGGGATCTGACGAGACGGTAGAATTAACAAGAGGTTCGAATTCTTTTACGATTGACGGCCTTACCATTAGCGTGAAAGGCGAGTTTGGCTATTTGAAGGATGCGGACGGCAAGACGTTAGATGAACTTGATCCTTCTTCAGAAGAAGTAGGAATTGAAGCGTCGGTAAATTCTGATTCTATTGTCGATGCAGTTAAGACAATGATAGAGGAGTATAATGCAATCATTGAGCTTGTAAATAAGGAATTGTCAACCAAGCCGGATCGCAGCTATACGCCGCTTACCAGCGAACAAAAGAAAGAGTTGTCAGAAGATGAGATTAAATTATACGAAGAGAAGGCAAAATCGGGTCTGCTCTTTGGAGACAGTGATTTAAGGACGCTAAGTTCTGACTTACGGTTTATCATCGGCGGGGGAAATGCTCAGGCATTGGAGAATATCGGAATTAGTACTTCAAGTACTTATTCCGATAATGGAAAATTAACTTTTGACGAAAGTAAATTCCGCGCGGCTCTTGAGAGCGATCCGGAGTCGGTGGAGAAATTATTTACAGATAAGGGAACTGTGGATGAGAGAGGAAACACCACATATGGTCTTGCAACGAATCTTGAAAAAGTAATGGATAAGTATGTTAAGACACTCGGTTCATGGGAGACAAAGGGTATCCTGATAAGGAAAGCCGGATCCGAGAGTTCACCGCTTAGTATCACCGAGAACTTTATGTACAAGGAGATTGCCGAGATTGACAAAATGATAACTAAGCTGCAGGCAAGGCTAGAATCTGAGCGGGATCGTTATATCAAGCAGTTTACAAGCCTTGAGTCCTTGATTTCGCAGATGAACAGCCAGAGCAGTTACCTGTCTCAGTTTGGCGGAGGTTATTAAACCGAAGAAGGGAAAAACTATGTATCAAAATGGATATGAACAGTACAAAATGCAGTCTGTAAATACGATGACACATGGAGAGATGCTCCTTCTTCTCTACGACGAGTTGCTCAAACGTCTTACCAGGGCGCAGATAGCCCTGGACGATAAGAACTATGATTCTTTTGAGAAGTCAGTGCAGAGAGCAAAAGACATTGTACGTTATCTGGAGCAGACCTTGAACATGGAATATCAGATTAGCTATGAATTAAAGAGAATGTACGAATTTTTCCAATATGAGCTTAGCAGACTGCAGGCCGGGAGAAACGTTGCTGTAATCCAGGAGTTAAAACCGCTTGTAGCTGAATTGAGGGATGCTTTTAGGGAGGCAAGCAAGACAGCGGCCGTATAGTCAGGAGGATATATGGATAATAGAAAAGACGAACTTCTGTTAGAGATCTTAAGACGTGTCCAGAGAAATTGCGTTCGGATGGTCGAGATTGAACGTCTGACAAAAGAATTGGGGGATGCGTTAGCCAGGAATGATCAGGAATCAGCACAACTTCTTATGAAAATGCGTCAAGACGAAATGGAGCGCACCGCAGAAACCAGATATGAAGTACGGCTGCTCCTTGAGTCAGCAGAGAAGGAAGAGCAGGAAAAGCTGAGAGCTTGGCTTAACGGCAAGGAGTCTTATGAGCCGGATTGTTTTGAAGCGAAAAAGATTGTAGAATTGAGTGATCAGATGGCGCTGGTATTGAATCGTACGATTACTCTTGATAAAAGTATCAATCAGAAAGTTGCAGGTAAGGATTCATACTATCAGAAAACAAAATAAGGAGATATCACGAAATGGTATATGCTGCGTTTGCTGTAGGTGGACTTCGTTTTTATTGATTTCCACATCGATATACTCAAATAAGGTGAATGCTGGCAAGATGCTTGATATGTGATTGTTAAATTAAGAAAAAGATGGATGCAGTTATTCCATCTTTTTCTTTGGCTATATGAATCATAGAATGAAATCAATTAAACGAAATCAGATAAAAGAACGGCCTTCTGTTTTGCGGGTATCGGGAATATAGCTCTGGTCGGGATTACTTAGGAGAAATACTCCACAGCGGCCCCCCGCCGTTCGCCCCATAGGCAAGTTCGTTAATCAGCGTCTGGACATCCCAGGGAACTTGGGTGCGTTCTAGGCTGGCCGGATCTGCAATGCTTACCTGATTGCCGGACCAATAATTGTATATAATTATAAAATGTCCCACGGCAGTAAATTGCCCGGGTCCCATTAGGGCAACCAGAACATGACCGCTTTTTAATTCTGCAATGATACCTTCCGGAGTAAAATTCTGGAAGGAAACAGCCTGGAAACCAAAAGCTTCCGCGCCTTCCAGAAAAAAATTATGCTTGGTACCTGAACCGGCGGACCAGTAATTGTTGGAAGCGGCCCAGTTTGCCATATCGGCGGGGGTATAAGTCTGACTTGTAAAGCTTGTGACCAGCATGGCAAGAGCAGTAGGCCCGCAGCCGTAACCTTTGATCGGATCCTGTCCGCCGTAAAGAGCATCGGCCCAACGCACGTCGCTTTGATTATAATATGTAAGAAGTCCTACGCTGCTGGTGAGAGACAGTGTATACATTCCGTCGGAAAAGATAGGAACTTCTTCTGGGTCAGGAGCCGGTTCCGGAAGTGCCAGGGGAACCTTCATAATACCGGATGCCAGGTCTAATCGGGAAAAAGGAGCGCATATCAGTATGACAAGGATAATAACGCCGCTTATTAGTTTCTTTTTCATTTTTTCTCCCTGTTTTGAGAATCTTTATTGACTGCTTTGCGTGAAAACAGTATAGTATAGCTTATCGGACATGTATGAACCGATAAAGATGTTATATTACATTCTGGCAGGCATATCTTGTCGAAAGTATATGTTAGAGTATATCTTATTATATGGTATAAGTTCAATAGACGTACAATAAGATTATCGGAAATTATTGTAAAAAATTAAGGAAGGAAATTATGGCACAAATTATTTTTGAACATGTGACAAAAAAATTCCGGAAGAAAGCAGTGCTAAGCGATATATCATTTGAAATAGAAAAAGGAGAATTTGTTTTTATCATAGGAAAAAGCGGCGCGGGAAAAAGCACGCTGCTAGATTTGATTATGAAGCAGGAGGAAGTGACCTCCGGTAAGATTACGGTTGAAGGCCGGCGGGTGGATACGATGAAACGAATCCGAATTCCGGCTCACCGAAGAAGGCTGGGAATTGTATCATCCACGGTAGGGCTTCTAAATGACCGCTCTGTATACGATAATATTCAGTTTGCTATGCTTGCCACAGGAAACGACGATGGAGATATGAACGCTAGGATTATGAAACTTTTGGGACTCGTGGGGCTTGCAGGGAAATATCAGGCAAACCCGCTGGAATTGTCCGGAGGAGAGCAGGCAAGGATCCTTTTGGCGAGAGCATTATCTGTGCGGCCGGAGATATTAATTGCAGACGAGCCCACGGCAAACCTAGATCCGGATTCTGCGTGGGATCTCATGCAGCTGCTGGAAGAATTGAATTATCAGGGGATGACAATCGTAGTGGCAAGTCATGCCAGAGAGCTGGTTACGATTATGAAGCGCAGATGTATTACGTTGGTGGCCGGGCGTTTGGTTGCGGATGAAAAGCATTCGATTTATAATATGAAAGCAACTGATATATTCGAAGAAAGAAGAATTATGCAAGAAGCAAAAAGAATTCTATAAAAAATGTTATTTTTTTTGTAAGTTGTCCGATAGTATATTAAAGGTATGATTTACAGACAGGTGGAGGGAGGGACTGCTATTAATTATGAAATAAGGTATATGTTAATATTGCTTGCGGCGATTGTAAATCAGAATCCGGTCCAGAAGCTGAGAAGAGCCGTAAGTTGGGAAACAATTTTAAAACTATCCGACTTTCATAATATTACAAATATAATCTATCTGGGATCCCTGGGAGTAGAAAAAGAGATTTCGGAGGACTGTAAATTACAATTCTATCAGGGCTACAAAAGAGAACTCCTTTTGCGCGAATCATACCATAAAGCAGAAGAGGTTATTCTATGGCAGCTTGAACAGCACAAAATCGACGCGCTGCTTTTGACAGGTGTAGGAGCTGCTGAATTGTATGATAAGCCGGAGATGGCCTATACAGAACAGATAGAGTTTCTTGTAGGAAAGAAACAGTTGCCTCAGATACACAGATTTATGCGGGATATGGACTATGAGCAGCAGGAGGACCGACTGGAAAAAGGAACTGTGTATGTAAGGGTGCCGGGTATCAGAGTCGTATTTTACGATACAGTACCGATTGAGAACAACATTGTTAGGCGGTATTTTTCCGGGCCAGTCAGAAAATACCGGCATGTTGCAGAACATAATTTTATTTATACCCTGTCAAGGGAAGAGGAGTATTTATACCGCGTGGGCAGACTGGTTGAGTCATATGTTACAGGTATGCTGAAAATAAGGGAGATTCTGGATTTCTGGCAGTTTCAGAAGCTTCTTGATGAGACTTTCCGTCGGGATGTGCCGGCGGAGCATGTGGCGAAGGCTGGATGGGAGGAGTTTGTCCGTCAGACAGAGGTTCTCGCCGCATTATGGTTTGAGGAAGGCGCGAGGCAGGAGTATGGACTTGCGCTGGAATTAGAGGAATATATTATAGTTCGCGGCCAAGATAATAAACAGTTGGATAAAGCGCTTTTGCCGAATGAAAAAGCAAGGCTGGATTTTTATTGGCGTGATCGTGATGTGGAATGGGCGGCCAAGAAAAGAGAATGGCTGTTTCCACCGAAAGAGTATATGTTCCAGTTCTTTCCGATATTAGGGAAATATCCCTTTTTACTGGTTTTCTGTTGGATTATTAGAGACTTTCGGTTTGTGAAGACAATGTGTTCCAATCGAGGCAAAAAGATATGGCTTGCGGTTCGAGTCAAGATGCTCGATGCAAAAGAAAGGGTTCGCAAACGAATACGGAAGGATGCAAAAGAAGAAACAGAAGACGCCATACAAATTATAAAGAATAAAGAGACGTAAAGGAGAGAAAGATGTTAAAAAAGTTGAAAATCAGAAGTAAATTACTGGTGTCCTTCGGAGTTGTATTATTGTTGACAGTACTTATATCGGTTTATTCGATACTGCAGCTTCAGAAGGCAAATAGCAACCTGAAAAATTTTATTGACGGCGTAGTGGCTGCAGATGATGCTGTAAAAGATTGCCGGATCAATACATTTATGGCGGCGAAAGACGTGCGCGATATGGTAATTACCGGAAGTACGGACGCACAGACAAAGCAGGATATTGAAAATAATATTGCAACTATTTATGAAGATCTTGAGATAATTCAGAAGTTGGATGTTTTGGATGGTGAAAAGGTTACAGAGCTTTCTAATGCGCTGGAAAGCTGGTTTACGATCGCAGAAGATATTATTGGGGATCTGGATAGACATGATCAGGCTAGCGCGGGAGGTAAGATTATATCGAATTGCGAACCTGCGCTGGAACGTGTAATCGAGACTATTAACACGCTGATCGAGGAATCCGTAGCTATTCGTGAGACAACCGCGCAGGAGAGCGTTTCCATAACCGAGCAGAGTATGATTATCCTTTTAGCGATTGCAGCGGTTGCTATTATATTTGCAATGATTATCTGTGCAAGAGTAACCAGAACAATTGTTAGGCCGGTACAAGAAATTGAGACTGCAATGGAGGGACTTGCAAGCGGTAATATGAAGCAGCAGCTTGAATATGAGTCAGCCGATGAATTTGGGGCGTTGGTTGACAGCGTGCAGACAACTTGCCACGGACTTGAGGACGTGGTGCAGGATCTCTCTAAACTGCTGAATGATATGGCGGCCGGTAATTTCAATCTTTACGCAAAAGAAGAAGTCTATATTGGAGATTTCAGACCGCTGCTTGAATCTATCCGTCATATGAACCGCAATTTGAGCGATACCATGAGACAGATTAACGATGCTTCCGATCAAGTTGCGAGCGGAGCGGATCAGGTGTCATCCGGCGCGCAGGCATTATCACAGGGCGCTACCGAGCAGGCAAGTTCTGTAGAGGAGCTGGCGGCTACTGTAAATGAGATTTCAAGAGAGGTAACGACTACTGCTAGCAACGCAAAAGAAGCAAGCAGCAAGGTAGAGGAGGCTCAGGAGAAGTTAACGGTATCCAATGAGCAGATGCAGGATATGATCGTAGCGATGGAAGATATCAGCCAGAAGTCAGGCGATATCGGCAAGATTATTAAGACGATCGAGGACATTGCATTCCAGACCAATATACTCGCTCTGAATGCAGCGGTAGAAGCAGCCCGCGCAGGCGAGGCCGGTAAAGGATTTGCTGTCGTAGCTGACGAGGTACGTAATCTGGCGTCAAAGAGTGCGGAAGCGGCAAGCAATACAACCATTCTTATTGAAGGCACAATTCAGGCGGTTGAGAATGGAACAGAGATCGTAGGCAGGACGGCAGAGGCAATTCAGGCTACAGTGGAAAGTACAAAGAGCGCTGTTACATACGTAGATGAGATTACTACTGCGGCAGACAGGCAGGCAGAAGAGATATCACAGGTAACGACCGGGATGGATCAGATTTCCAGCGTCGTACAGACAAACTCTGCTACGGCGGAAGAAAGCGCTGCTGCAAGCGAAGAGTTGTCAAGCCAGGCTCAGCTTTTGAAATCTCTGGTTGCACGCTTTAAATTAAGGGATAAGAATAGATAAGAGAAGGTCTTAATATTTGAATCCGAGATGTCGATATTATATATGTAGAAGATAAATAGAACTACGAGAAAGGAGGGAAAGACATGGCAATCAATGGAGTAAATTCCCGTATGGGATATTATAACTACCAGTCATCGATTAATAATTTTCGCCTGTCGCAGGCACTTTCAAAAAATCAGCGGTTTATGGAGGCGGTTTCTCCGGTGTCCAGAGTGTCAAACTCGTACCGGAATACATCGCTTACATCCAGTATGGCATTTATAAAGAATTACAGTAACAGCATGTCTGATATGATGAGTTCGGCAAATGCGCTTAGGAGCGTCAACCAGAGCGGAGTTATGAACGATTTGGTTGTCAGCAGTTCGGATTCTTCTGTTGCGACAGCTACAGAAAAGCTTCCGGTTAGAAACGCACAGCAGATAGACGTGGACGTCAAACAGCTTGCTGCTGCTCAAGTGAATGTAAGCGAAGGCGTTAAGGCTTCGGAGAAGGCGCAGTCGGACATGGACTTTACAGTAGGCAACGCTTTAAATTCTGTAAATGTTAAAGTGAGCGCGGCTAATGCAGATGGGACAGCTAAGACGAATGCACAGATGCTTAAAGAAGCTGCAGATCAGATTAACAGCGGGTCATCGAATGTGAAGGCCAGCGTGGTGCAGAAGGACGGCGTTGCGTCGCTGCAGTTGGAAGGCAAGTATACTGGCGCTGCGAATTCATTTGAGGTAAGCGGAAATCTTGGAGCGGCAGCCGGAGCTGAGGCAGTGAAGACAGAAGCGGCGAATTCTAAATATTCTATCACAACAGGCGGAAAGACGACGCAGCATGAATCTTACAGCAATGATGTTTATGCAGATTCTTATCGAATCGGCATAGAATTAAAAGGTGTGGGAAAAGCATCCATCAAAGCTGATGTAGATTCAGATAAGATTGCGAGCGCATTAAGCGACCTTGTAGGTTCTTATAATTCATCGTTGAAGCTTCTTAACGATAATTATGACAGAGGAACCGGTGTGGACAGACAGCTTCGTAATCTAGTTGCAGGTTTAGGCTCTGAAGAGTCTTTGAAGCAGCTTGGAATTACAGTGAACAAAGATGCAACCCTGAAGTTCGACAAGGATGTATTTGCAAAGAACATGAAGGATAATCCGTCTCTGACAAAGAGCCTGATCTCTGGACCAGGAGGAATCGCGGATAGAGCCTTTAATAAGGGAAGCAGCGGAATGAATGTGCAGTCCAGCTCTCTGATCAACGGAGACCTGATGGGCGCGCAGGCGGATTCAATTACAAATCCGATGAATGCATTTGGTTCTTATTCAAGAAGCGGCGCTTATGCGATGAATAATTATGCGGCAGTTGGAATGATGCTGAATTATTTAGTGTAAGCTGATGGTAGTTTATAACAGGAGAGTTATTCTGTGCAGGATAACTCTCCTGTTTTCAATAAGCGTTTTATATTATAAAAAGAATAAACAATAACCGTTTACTGTTGCGCTTTGCTGTTGGTTACAGTGGCGACTGGAATCCCAGTTGCAATTTAGTTTGGGAATGGGCAGTAGAAACGATGCATTGGTTATTAGATGTCCATTGCGGAGAAGATTATTGCCGCATTGAGAACAGAACAATCCAGCAGAATTTAAAGCTGCTCCGTAAATTCTCCATCAGCCTGCTGAAGCAGTACAAGGTAAGAATTTCATCAAAAAGAGCGATGTTTAAAATAATGCTGGATTGCTTGCTTGAGTCTTCTAAGATTTGTGAGGTTTTGGAAAATTGATTTCCGTGAATTAAAGTAAAAAGGGATTGACAAGAGATGGCGAGTCTAGTATAATAACTGCGTTGGAGAAATACTCAAGAGGCTGAAGAGGCGCCCCTGCTAAGGGTGTAGGTCGG
>CAJURK010000070.1 GCA_910588745.1 uncultured Dorea sp.
CGTGCCGCCGCCCGCCAGAAAGCTGTATTGTTCCTACTAATTGGGGATAACACACTTCAATGCCAGACAGATCATTTAGCAAATCGTTTTGGCTATAGAGCCTATATATCGGCGCATGCTCATCTGTTGATTCCAAAATTCTAAATTGAGGCGAACCGCTTAGAAACCTGACATGTTTATCCAATCCATCCATTGTTTTTGTGCCTTTCAAAAATCACATTTTTCTTGTCGCTTTTATCATATCATTAAATATGATATATCAATAAAAAATAGTAATTTTTATAAATTACTGAACTATATATTCAAAAAAACACTTTCCAGATGTTTCCCAATCCAGAAAGTGTTCCTGTTTTTATCTATTAAGGCAAAAGTTCCATCTTTTCCCCATCCAGCGCCGCATAAATCAACTTATCATGCCCGTCGTACACCAGCTTTAGTGAAAAGAATGTATCCCTCTCCAGAATAAGCCTGTGAAAAATCAAATCCCCTTCCCACAAATTTAATTCTCCAAGCCGGAAAATCTCCACCCACTCCAAATCTCCTTCGTCACAGGCAGTCAACTCACCCTCAAACCCATCCGCGGTAAATAGAGACATGTATTCGGTTACCCCGTTTCCCGATACGAACGTTACCATAGCGCGGTACTGATAGGAAGTCAGCGTAAGCCCCGTCTCCTCTTTTACTTCCCTGAGCAGACATTCTTCCGGGCTTTCGTCCTCTTCAAAATGTCCCCCTACGCCAATCCATTTTCCCTCGTTCACATCATTTTTCTTCACATTTCTGTGAAGCATCAGATACTTCCCATCCTTTTCTATGTAGCATAGCGTACTTAATTTCGACATCTTTTTCTCTCCTTCACATGGCATCTGCCTTTTTTAATCCGTCTAAATATGATATGATAATATATTGTCAGCATAACTGTTCAGTGAATATTCTTCTCACCTGCAAACGTGATCGATGAACTGAATGCTTACTATATTTTATCGAATTTATGGGAGAAATGCAATGAATCGAACCATCCATTATGAAATATCCGAAGCCGACGCGGGGCTTCGCGTAGAACAGTATCTAAAGCGCCGGGGATACTCTTCCCAGAATCTTGCATCCATCAAACGGATGCCGAAAAGCATTCTGGTAAACGGCGCGCATTATTACATGCGGCAAACGCTTAACAGCGGCGATCATTTAACGGTTCAGATTACTGAAACCTTGTGTTCTGAAAAGATTCCTCCGGTAGAACTTCCTTTGAACATTGTATATGAAGATGAAGACATTATTGTTGTTAATAAACCCGCCGGAATGCCCATACACCCTTCTCTGAATAATTATTACAATACCATGGCAAATGCGCTTGCCTGGTATTATAAAGCGCAAAACAAACCTTTTATTTTCCGCTGCTGCAATCGTCTGGACAGGGATACCTCCGGCCTGACAGTAGTGGCAAAGCATCTGGTAAGCGCCGGTATTCTATCAGCCATGACCGGAAAAAGAGAGGTTCATCGGGAATATCTGGCTATCACTGAAGGGCATGTGATGCCGGAATCCGGTACGATTACCGCGCCGCTTAACCGAAAACCAGGCACAATTATCGAGCGGACTGTAGACTGGGAACATGGAGAGCCTACCATTACCCATTACCGTCTGTTGTCGTCCAACAGCCGCCACAGCCTTGTAGCGCTAAAGCTGGAAACCGGACGTACCCACCAGATCCGCATCCACATGAAGTACCTAGGCTACCCGTTGATTGGGGATTATCTCTACAATCCGGATATGTCCTGCATCCAAAGGCAGGCGCTTCACTCCCACAGGCTATCTTTCCCGCATCCCATAACCGGAAAGCAGATGGATTTTACGGCGCCGCTTCCAGAAGACATGCGGGCCGTTCTGGAGCTTCCTCCTTATTAATGCTTTTCCTCTCACGAATTATCCATATTGTTCTGCCGCTTTAGACGAAGTCTGCGTCCAAAGCGGCGGTAATTTCCGTCCTGTCATTTGTTACAAAGGGAGTCTTACCATTCATCTTTGATTTATGTTGTTTATTTCTTCAGGAAGCGCGTATGAAAGCCGCATGTCCTCTATTTCTTCTTCTACCTCTTTTTCTATCCGCTCCAACTCCTCTTGTGTAATGATGTGGTTTCTAACCATACTGTCAAGCACCTGGCACGCCCGCTGAAGCGCCAGCTTCCTATTTGTATCAGGGGAATAGGAGGATGGCGCGTTTGGAAGCCCGGCCAGAATTACAATCTCACAGTCTGTTAACTGACCCGGAACTTTTCCAAAATATCCCTCGGCCGCATCGGATATTCCATAATATCCCCTGCCGAAATAAATGGTATTTACATATAGCTCAAATATCTCCTCTTTACTGTATCTTCCCTCCACGTCAAGCACTGCAAAGACTTCCGCCGCCTTGCGCTCTATGAGCTTATCCTGTGTGAACAATTGGTTCTTTACAAGCTGCTGCGTAATCGTGCTTCCGCCTTCCTTATAGAACCCTGCCTGTATATCCACCCACAAAGCCCGGCAGATTGCGACGGGATCTATCCCCGGATGTCTCTCAAACCTATGATCCTCTGCCGAAATTACCGCGTCAATATAAAACCGCGGCAGTTCCGAATACTTCGCGAAATCCTCTCTCCCACGGATTTCTTCCATTATTTCTTCTATAGACTTTTCAGCCACCGCCTCCCGGTACATCCTATATCCTTTAATTCCATAAAAGGCCGCCCCAAAAAACGCAATGCATAATATAAGCAAAAACAGCCGCAGCAGGACTTTTCCTACACAGTGTTTGTGTTTCATCTTTCTGTACTCCTATCATATAATCAAGTTCCCATGCCCGCCGAACGCCGAACACCCTGCCTCTCATCTCTGGTCACCTTTCCGTCTGTTATACGGATGATCCGGTCTGCCTGCAGAGCAATATTTTCATCATGGGTTACCAGAAGCAGCGTCTGTCCATATTTCCGGTTGCTCTCCTTCAAAAGCCGCACAATCTCATGGCTGTTCCGGCTGTCTAAGCTCCCGGTAGGTTCGTCTGCAAGCATGACCTGGGGCGCGTTCATCAGCGCCCGGCCAATTGCTACCCTCTGCTGCTGCCCGCCGGAAAGCTGGTTTGGCAAATGATTCTTCCGATCCTGAAGCTTTAGCATATGAAGCAGCTCTTCTAGTCTCTCCTTGTTTACCTTCCGTCTGTCCATCAGAATTGGGAGGGTGATGTTCTCCACCACATTCAGGGTTGGAATCAGATTATGAAACTGATAAATTAACCCCACCTGACGCCTTCGGAAAATAGCCAGCCTCTCGCTGCTGCCTGCATAAATGTCCTGTCCGTTTAGATAAATCTTCCCGCTTGTAGGAACATCTACCCCTGCTATGGCATGAAGCAGCGTCGATTTCCCGGAACCGGAAGAACCGATAATTGCCGTAAACTCTCCCTTATCTATGGTAAGGGAAACATTGTCCAGGGCAATAACCTGGTTCTCATCCCCGCCATAAACCTTGTATAAATTTTCAATCTTTAAAAACTCCATTATATGAACCTCCTTTTTTGTTTTCCACAAAGAACGTATACTCTTCCTTCGCCTTATTCATATAATAGAACCCGTACCTTACATCCCGGTGACTTTTTGGTGAAAGATCCGTCACTTTGGAAAGCGAATCCGAAATACGGCTCCTCCTTCCGGACGGTTCGCAGCCGTTACCGTCCCGCCCTGCCTTGTGATAATAGTCCTGCAAAGCGCCAAACCGATTCCGTAACCCGCCGTTTTAGAATTCTTTCCCCGATAAAACCGTTCAAACAAACCGGCTAAATCCTCCTGTTCAACTCCCGGCCCGTCGTCACAAATCGTAATTTCCGTATAAAGAAGCGTATCCTCGCAGGCAATTTCAATTTGCCCGTGATTTCCCACGCTCTCCATACAATTTTTCAGTACATTCTGAAAAGCCTCGGAAAGCCAACCCGGATCGCCGTCAATCCTGACATCTTCCGGCAGTTCGCTCCTAAGCCTAATATCATGCAATTCCATAGGAATCAACAGGGGCTGCAGCGCCTCCCTGATCAGACGCCTGACCGTTACTTTCTCACACTGAAACTCTACAATCCCCGCATCTAACCGGGATAGTTTCAGAAGCGACGTAATCAGCCAATCCATCCGCACCAGCAGTTCCTCTGTCTCCCGCAGAAGCTCCCTTCGTCTCCTTATATCCGGACAGTCCTCTAATAATGACAGGACAAGATTGATTGATGTAAGAGGAGTCCTAAGCTGATGGGCAATATCTGCAAGGGAGTCCGCAAGACGCTCTTTCTCGTTTTTCAACCGCGTATTCTGCTCCCGTATCCGAAGCGTCATCTTCATAATCTCACTCTGCAGAATCGAAAGCTCCCCCTCTTCGGAATCATAGATGTACAAATGGTCTTCATTGTGGAGTATCCGGTTAATCTGGTCTGAAATCCTGGCAATGCTTTGGTATCTGGCTCTGGTAAAAAATAAAAAAGCAAGGTCAAACATGGCCGCCGACGCCAAAACCAGCCTCCCGGCCGCTGTGCTGACTGCAAAGCCTGCGCCGGCAAAAATAAGGGTGATCACTGCAAGAACGCCTGCAAACTGCCGAATCTCTTTATTCCGAAACATAACCGCCTCCCAGTCGGTAACCAATCCCCCGAACAGTCAGAATAATCTGAGGGCTTGCGGGATCATCTTCAATCTTTTCCCGCAGACGCTTAATATAAACCGTCAACGTATTGTTGCTCACAAACTCTCCCGCCGCATCCCACAGTTCATCCAAAAGCCTGTCCCTGGTCAGGATGCTTTTCGGACTGCCGATAAATACCAGCAGCAGGCGGTATTCCAGAGCGGAAAGAAACACTTCTTTTCCGTCCTTCTTCACAATGCCGCTGGATGTGTCCACTGAGAGCCCGCCGATTTCAAAGGCAGCGGGAGGCCGTCCTCCGCTGCGCAGCGCCGCTCCAATCCGTGCAATCAGCTCTCTTGGGCGGAAAGGCTTGACAACATAATCTTCCGCCCCCATATTAAGTCCGGTAACTACGCTCGCCTCATCTCCGGAAGCAGTCAGAAAAATAACTGGTATATCCTGCATCTGCCGAATCTCCGTACAGACCGCAAACCCATTGCCGTCAGGAAGGGAAATATCCACAAGCGCCAGATCAAACCTTTCCCCGGACAGCATAACAAGCGCCTCCTTCTGCGTCCTTGCATGTGAAACTGCAAATCCTTCCGTCCTAAGCAAAAGAGCCAAATTCTTTGCAATCTCTCTATCATCTTCTACCAGAAAAATCCGTCTCATATCCCATCCTCCCTCTAAAAACGGCAGACCCTTCCTGCAGTGGATATCCGCCACTGCGCAATGAATCTGCCGCTGTCACATTTACTATTCCACTATTTCAAAACTTTAAACCGGATTTTTCTAACATGTCTCCTAATATTAGCTTAACATCTCGCTCAACGTTTCAAATAACCGGTCTACGTCAATCGGTTTCGCGATATGGCCGTTCATTCCACACGCCAGAGCCTGCCGTTTATCTTCTTCAAAGGCATTAGCCGTCATTGCCAGAATTGGTATGGACGCCAATTTCTCATTCTTAAGCCTGCGGATTGCTTTCGCCGCGTCATGCCCGTTCATCACAGGCATCTGGACATCCATAAGTACGAGCTGGTAATAACCCGGCTCTGACGCGCTTAGCATATCCACAGCTTCCTGTCCATTCTCCGCAATCTCTATGGAAAATCCCGCTTCCTCTAAAATCGCTTCTGCAATTTCCTGATTCAGCTCATTATCTTCTGCCAGCAAAATACAGCCCGGGGCAAATTCCACCTTTTTATTCTCCCTATCCCGCTCGCGCTCTTCCTCTCCATTTACAATGGAATACAGACAATTTCTCAGTTCTGAGAAAAACAGCGGTTTGCTGCAGAATTTGGTAACCCCTGCTTCCTTTGCCTCGTCCTCAATCTCAGACCAGTCGTATGCCGTCAGCACAATGATCGGCACATGGTCTCCGATCTCCTGCCGGATCTTTTTTGCAACCTCCACTCCATTCATATCAGGCAGCAGCCAGTCTATAATGTATACGCCGAACTGATCTCCCCATTCCTTTGCCTGATGGGTGCGAAGCACTGCTTCCTTGCCCGACAGCGTCCACTCTGCACGCATCCCCATCTGCTGAAGCATATAGGACACGCTGTCGCAGGTGCTAAAATCATCATCTACCACCAACGCCCTGCAATTCTTGAGCTGCGGAATATCCTGAGGCGTCTTCGTTTCTGCGTCCACCTTAAATGTAACGCATAAAGTAACCTCTGTTCCCACCCCCTGCTCGCTCTGCACCTCAATGGTGCCGTTCATCATATCCACAATGTTCTTGGTGATCG
Organism: uncultured Dorea sp.; assembly: GCA_910588745.1. Taxonomy (GTDB): domain Bacteria; phylum Bacillota; class Clostridia; order Lachnospirales; family Lachnospiraceae; genus Claveliimonas. The sequence continues at coordinate 6,390 of CAJURK010000070.1, forward strand.
CCATACCAAGTCCGGTTCCTTGAATCCCGCTAATGGTCGTATTGCTTTCCCTCTCAAAGGGTTCAAAAATATGTGCTACAAACTCTTCGCTCATACCGATTCCGGTATCTTTTATATTAAACTCAAAGTTAGCGTATCCTTCCGGCGCTCCAGCTTTTTCTGTGATCCTCATACTGATAATACCACCGGAACCTGTATATTTAATGGCATTGCTTAACAAGTTCAAAAGCACCTGATTTAGACGCAGCTTATCACAGTAAATCTGTTCATCCAGTACATCCACCGTATCGATGTACAGCTCCAACTGTTTCGCATGGATATCCGCCTGCACAATATTGCGAAGGCTATGCAGAATCTCCGGCAGGCGGCAAGACTTCTCTTCCAGATAGATCTTTCCGCTTTCAATCCGGCTCATGTCCAGAACGTCATTGATCAGACTCAGCAGATGATTGCCTGACGTCATAATCTTCTTTAAGTATTCCTCCACTTGCTCCTTCCGCTCAATATGAGCAATCGCAAGCGCTGTAAATCCTACGATCGCATTCATCGGCGTACGGATATCATGGGACATATTAGATAGAAATACACTCTTGGCTTTACTTGCCCGATTGGCCTGCGTAAGAGCGTCTTCTAACAGGCTCTTTTTTTCCATCTCCTTGCGGATCTCCTCGTCCACGCTTCGGAAGCCCAGAACCATTCCATGATTCCCGCTCCATGCGCCTACGCGTACCATCTTCATCTGGAAATATTTCATTCCGTCCTCTGTCTCGACGCGATAATTCACATGACACTGACGCTCGACTCTCAACTCTTCCCTTAAGTTTTCACAAGAGGTAGCTTTCCTGAGCATCTCCCGGTCTTCCTCATAAACCGTCTGTTCTATATAAGCTCCCATTGCAGTATCCAGATGTGCCTCTCCCAAGAAAAAATCTCCAAACATCTGGCTGCCCGCCTCATCAATCCGAAGCGAAACGCCAAGTCCTGTATCCAAATCAAAAAAGCATATCAGATTATAGTCAATGCTCAGCGCATGAATCAATTCCATCTGGTGCCTTTCGTTCTCCTTCTCTTGAAGCTTCTGAGCCGTACAATCCAAAAGAAAACGCTGATAAAACAACTCTCCGTCTTCCTTAAGAAGCTTCACATTTCCCATCACGTGACGCACTTCCCCGTTCTTATGCCTTACGCGGTACTCTACGCTGACGGTATCCCCTTCTTCCTTAAGCTCTTTAATACAGTCTTTGAGTTTTTCCTTGTCCTCCTCCAGAACAGACTCAGCCACCATAGCAAACCCATCGGCCATCATTTCTTCTTTAGATTCATAACCCAGAATCCGAAGCGCCGCTCTGTTAACGCTCAAAATACGCTCCCCGTCCACAGTATGGCACATCACTCCACAATCCATGGTTGTAAAGATAGTCTCAAGAGTACGGTTTTTCTGCATAATCTCCTGCTCGTAGGCCCGCTCCTGCGTCACATCAATCGCCACGCCTACAGTACCCATCACACTGCCGTCCAAATCATACAGCGGAGATTTATAAGTGGTAAGAAGCCGCATTCCCTCTCCTGTCTTGATCGTCTCTTCAGAAATGCAGGTTTTCTCTTTCTCCATCACCTCGCGCTCAGACTCAATACAGGCCGGATCGTCATGCTCAACATCCCAGATATAGGCATGCCCCCGTCCTTCAACCTGCTTCTTAGATTTGTTCACGGTCTTACAGAAACTATCGTTTACCTTCTCATGTATCCCATCCTTATCCTTATACCAAATCAGGTTCGGCACATGATTAATCGTCGCCTCTAAAAACTGGCTGGTCTGCCAATAGTCCTTACTCATCTGTAAATTTTGCTGCCATCTGAGGAAACGGAATCGGATCTCATCATCTGACATGGGCATCGTCCATATATCCTGCACCTTTGAAAACATCTCTCCCATGGATGCAATCTGTTCCTTATCCGCAAGCAAAATAAGCTTAGTCTCCTTTTTGCCATCCGGCGCCAGCATCCCGATCGTTTCCTTAACGTCCATATCCTGTAAATTAGCCAGAATCACATCTGCCTGCTCCGCCAATGCAATTCCGGGATTCTTGCTCTCAAAGAACTCATATGTAATATGCTCCAGCGGAGACATCTCCTGAACCAAGTCAAATGCTCTGCAATGAGTCCCTGCCAAATAGAACTGAATATGACAATGATACATCTATCTTTCCTCCCTGTAGTCTGCAGATCGCTGTCAGAATTATACAAAAAACTGTCAGTTCCCGTCCGCAAATACATATGTGCTGAATCATCTTTTAATATAGAACTGATCATTCACTTATCTTCCATTTTATCAAGCCGGAGAAACTATGTCAATATCAGTATTTACGCCGTTTGTATCAAATATCCCTACAGATTTCCGCCGCTCCTCACGACAGTATTCACAAATCCGACTAAAATCTATCTCTTTACTGCTGGGGGAATCTTATGAAATTTCTATCTAATCGAAAACTCGCCACACAGCAGTATACGGAAGATTTCACAGAAGTCAAAGGTATTTTTGAGGGATTATACATAAGTACGCCTTCCACTTACGTCCTGCCCCATACTTCTCCGGAAACCATTGGCATCACTACGCGTAAAGACGACGCGCCGAATGAATTCCAGAAAACGATCCTTGCTAAACCGGAGCTGGCCAACTTGGGCATTATGAAGTCTCCAGGAACCGGAAGTATGATCTTATCTATGTATTACCCGCTTTTTAACAGATCCGAATGTATTGGCTACGTAGGCTCAGGCGTATATGCCAGGCGCTGTCTCAGGGAACCATACATCAGAAAGAATCCATCAACGGATTAGTTTCCAATATGACAGATATCACAGCCCAGATTCAAAACAGCACCGTGCGCTGCGGCAATGCCAGCGATTTGGTAGACCGGGCCGCCGGCTATGCGGCTGAAGCCGACACAAAGATGGAACAGCTCTTTACCGCCACCAACAATATCGACCGTTCTTCAACACAGATTGGAAGTATTATAAAAACCATTGAAGATATCGCATTTCAGACGAATATCCTTGCTCTGAACGCAGCAGTTGAAGCTGCCCGGGCAGGCACCGCAGGAAAAGGCTTTTCCGTTGTAGCCGACGAAGTTAGAAGTCTTGCCGGCAAATCTGCCGAAGCAGTAAAAAATACAAGTACGCTCATTGGCCAGTATAATATCAGCCTGATGATTTCCCCGTCCCATAACAGGCTTACGCCTGGTTCTGCTCAACGGACAATGCAGACAGCAACATGCTGTTCAATAAAAGCTTCCTCACGCCATAAATATTCAGCCATTCTTTAATTTCGTTTAAAGTCTGTCTTCTGTTTATAACACGAGTTTTCTTTTTGTCAAATTGCAATTCATTTGAATACATTCCACCCACTCTATATTCCGGTTCAATTATGTGATATACTGAATCAATCTCTTTCTTAGTCTCTGCGTCTGCAACTACTACGCCTATCGACATTACCTCATCATTCCAGTTTGTCTCCGTATCGATTACTGCAAATTTATCCATATCAACAGCCTTCGCTACTGCATTCACTGCCCGACAGGGACGGATTTTATGTTCTGGAAAAAATCCGCAGGTCAAGCAACA
>CAJURK010000071.1 GCA_910588745.1 uncultured Dorea sp.
GTCTCATTTTCAACTGTCAGAGACTAAAAATTGGTATTAACCGACAGCCCCTTTTGGTATCTTCGCTCACTATCTATTCCTTTCATCCACATTACGTACAAATCCAATATAAGTTACCACATAATACACCGCATAAATTCCAAAAAACAACGCAATGCTTTTCACGAAAAACGAACCGGAAGCCACCGGAACGCCCGTCATAATCACAAACCCTTTGCTCATAAACAGAATCATTTTTCCGCTGATTATAATCGCAAGCGCCGCTGGGCACAGATAATATGCTCCCAATTGCTTCCGGATCAACTGATGAATCTGCCTCCGCTCCAACCCCAGCTTTGCCAGCACGTCGTACCGGAATTTGTATTTTGCAGAATCGGAAAGCTGCTGCACTGACAGCACCGTCACAGCCACACAAACGAACACCAGCCCGATATAAAACAGCGGAATGATCAGTGATGCCAGCATAAATTTCACCTCCGGAATCAAGTTATCCCGCACCATGTTTACCGCCGCATAAGAAATAATATTATCCGACCCGCAGCAGCTATTGCCCTCCATCTCTCGCATAACATGCCCTGCGGCATCCGGTTCCTCATCGGTCAGTGCATCCAGTTCTTTATTCAGCCCCAGAGGCGCATCCCCTTCTATATCTGCCGCCAATTCTGCGTAATAGGGCGTCATACGGTTCAGAACCTCATCCGGCACCACCACTACATAATCGCCTCCGTTATGGCCGTCCTGGGAAAATGGTTCCCTGTATACTCCTGCGCAGGAAAGCTTCCCGGCTCCCCCGGCGTCTGTAATCTGCAGATCCTTCCCGATTGCTTTCACTTCCTCATAGAGCCGGGGCTTGATATGCAACAGATATTCCCCGCCGGTTATCGTCACCTGTTCATATCCCAGCATACTCCGCAGCTCATTATAGTCTGTAATGCCCATATACGTGTCATATATGCAGTAAACGCCTTCCTCCTTAAGCATCTTTTCAATCTTTCTCTCGTCCGGACTTCCATCCTTCCTTTGGTACATCGTCCCCCAAGCCCTCAAATGCGTCAGCATCCAGGCGTTCACCTGGTTGTCATTGTCCGTATAAATCTGATACGGATAAAGCTTTAACACCTTTGTATTTTCTTCTATCACCTGAATTTCATCCGCAAAATCATCGCTGGGGTCAACGCTGTTCACCTGTATGTCAAAGGGGAATTTTTCTTCCAGCACGGTATTCTCATAATCGCTGAACATCAGCGCAATAGACGCGCCCATCAATGCAAGGGTAAAAAGCGCCGTCAGAGTACCCATGGTAAACTGCATAGTCCGAACCTTGGATGCAAACTGCCGCAGCAGAAACAGGTTCTGCCCCTGGTAAACGCGATTTCCTTTCTTTCTCACATAACAGATGATCCACGCGGAAAGCCCCATATAAAACAAATAGATGGTAATCACCAGCCCAATCAGGAACAAGGCAATCTCCCCGGCATTGGAAAGCATGGAAAACACCGTCCAGAACGCCAGAATAAACAGAACAGAAACCGGCAGAAGCAGACGTTTCGCGCCCTCTCTTTTCTCCTTTATCTCCTCGTTCCTCCTCTTTGCATCCATCAGATCATGAATATTCATTTTCTTAAACTTCCGTCTGCACCGAAAAAGCGCCAAAAGATAACAGCCGGAATAGCAGAGTACCGTCAACAGTATCGTCCATTGATTGAACGAAACACTAAGTCGGTATTCCATCCTCACCATGGAAAACATCACCGCCAGCAGCGCCTGCCTAAGCAGAACTCCAAACAAAATCCCGATTAAGAAAGAGACTCCCCCCAGAAGAATATTTTCCCGCATATAAATCCGAGCCACCATTTTCTTCTTCATGCCAAGCAGCAGGTAGATTCCGAACTCACTGCTGCGCTTTTCCAACATAAACCGCACCATATAATTAATCAGCCACGCCACAATCAGCACAATAAAAAAGGTCGCAAGTCCGATCATTACTTCCATAATGGCTTCCAGTTCAAAATACTGATTCACATCGTTCTGAAAAATCAGACTATTGAACGCATACATCAGCGCAGTCACTACCGTCATAGTAAGCATATACACCAGGTAATCTCTAATAGAGCGTTTCATATTCCGGAAAGCAAGTTTACTGAGCATCGGACAGTTCACCTCCCGTCAGCGACAATACGTCCAGTATTTCCTGTAGAAACACCTTCCGCGGCTTCTCTGCGCGCACAAGCTCATGAAAAATATTGCCGTCTTTTAAAAACAGGATCCTGCTGCAGTAGCTGGCGGAAAACGCGTCATGGGTCACCATGAGAATCGTAGCTCCCATCGTCCGGTTCAGATTTGTAAATGTCTCCAGCAGCGTCTGGGCCGAGCGGGAATCCAACGCCCCTGTGGGTTCGTCCGCAAGCAGCAGCCTTGGGTGGTTCACCATGGCCCGCGCGCAGGCACATCTTTGCTTCTGCCCGCCTGACACCTGATAGGGAAATTTGTCCCTGATATCTACAATCCCAAGAAGTCTTAGCATCTCTTCGCATTCCTGCTTGATCTGCTGCTTCTTCCCGCCCTGCAGGGTCAGCGCAAGAATAATGTTCTCTTCAATCGTCAATGTATCCAACAGGTTATATTCCTGAAATACAAATCCTAGATTCTTCTTACGAAACTCTGACAAAGCATCCTCCGACAGCTCGGTAATATCCATGTTTTCATAATAAATATGCCCTGCCGTCACCCGGTCAATGGTGGCAAGCATATTGAGAAGCGTAGTTTTCCCGGAGCCGGATGCGCCCATCACTCCAACAAATTCGCCTTTCTCCACGCAAAAACTGACCCTGTCCACCGCCTTTGTTACGTTCGATTTGTTTCCGTAGTATTTCTCCACGTCGCATACCCGGATATAATCACTCATCCAAATCACTCCTAACTGTAGAAAATTTATGCTTTCATTCTACTGTGCTTCATCCTTTCTTTGTATAGAAGTAGTTTGAACTTTTCTTACATTTTCTTAAGATTCGATAACTTTCTATTAAAATGTAACGCCTAAGAAAAATCATTTCTCAACTTCTGCTTATATAATTGCTGATCGGAAATTCCAGGCGCATCCGGGTTCCCCCGCCATATTCGGATTCCGCCCAAAGTCCGATGCCGAGTTTTCCGCACAGCTTCCGGCACAGATAAAGTCCCATACCGGTAGAACACCCGCGCTCTCTTCCGTTGCTTCCGGTAAATCCCTTCTCAAAAATCCGGTGCAGCTCTTCCGGAAGGATTCCCATTCCATTATCCTCCAGTGTCAGAACGACTCCGTCCCTTTTTCTCTCCGTATAAATGCGGAATACAGGATAACTGCTCTTATATTTGACGCTGTTGAAAAGCATCTGATTCAGAATAAATTCAATCCATTTCCGGTCTGTATATACCCGCTCTTTTACATTTACCTCTGCTCTTACCTGATTCTCTATCATCAGCAGCCTGTTTTTCTTCAACGCTTCATACGCCACCGCTTCAAGATCCGTCTCCTGAATCAGATAGTCCTTCCAAACCTGTTCTGACCTGGCATAATAGAGAACCATATCCACATAATTTTCCAGCCTCTGGTTCTCCATTCCGATGGTTCCAAAGGCTTCTTTTATCTCCTTTGCCGTTCTTTTTTCGGTTCCATGCCTCCGGCCGTTCTCACAGACAAGCGCGATACTGGTAATGGGAGCCTTCACCTCATGAACCCAGCTCTCGATATATTCCCGGTACTCCTTCTGTTCCTCCTCAATTCTGCGGATTTGCTCGATGACCGACTTGTTAGAGCGGCAGATCATTTCCCGGTACAGCCTATCCTCCAGCCGGAAGGTATCCGGCAGAAGCTCGCCAAGAAGATATCTCTGGTCAACCTTTTCCAAAATCTCCTCTACTTCCCGAAAATATCCGCGTCTCTGGATATAGGCCGCACACGTCCATACCGTAAGAATCAGCCCCCAGAAAATCAAAATCAGCGCCGCGGCGGCCATTCCATAGCCGGTCAGCCTTAAGAATACCGTAAGCAGGCACATACACACCAGATGCAGTAAAAGAGCCGGAAACCGGTCTTTCAAAAAGTTCTTGACTGTCATACCCGGTACCCCATTCCTCTCTTAGTCTCAATCAAATCGCAGACGCCGATGTTCTTAAGCTTCTCACGAATCCTGGCCACATGGACGCTCAAGGTGTTATCATCTATAAAAATTTGATTTTCCCAAAGGTATTCCACCAGCTCCATTCTGGAAACAAATTCTCCGCCGCGCAAAAATAAGAGATGAAGGAGCTTCATCTCATTTTTCGTAAGCTCGGCGCTCTCTCCCTGAAAAGAAAGGCGGCATCCGGAAATGTCCAGCGTCACGCCCCTTCTGGAAAGACGCGCCGATTCCTTCTGCGCCGCGCCTTTCGTCCGTTTCAGTACCGCTCCGATTCTGGCTAACAGTAACGGCGCCTGATAGGGCTTTGTAATATAATCGTCCCCGCCCTTTAAAATCCCTGTCAATTCATCCATGGAATCTGTCCTGCTGGTAAGAAATATCACCGGCACCTCTGTCTCTTCACGAATCCGCATACAGATATCAAACCCCGAAAGTCCCGGAAGATTCACATCCATAAGCGCTAAATCCGGTCGGCATTCTATAATCTGCGCCGGAATATCAGAAAAGAAGTCCGGCGCAGTTACCTGATACATGGCGTTCTCCAACAGCACCTTCAACTCCCTTCGGATGATTGGCTCATCCTCTACCACAAATATATGCATTTTTTTCTCCTATTGTATGTTATACGCTTACCCGGAACCCCTTTCCTATCGTCTCGCTGCTCTTTGTGACCATGATAAATGCTTCCGAATCTTCCCTGCGGATATACCGCTGCAGAAGCACCGCCTGCTTCCGGTTCAGCGCGCAGAGAATCACCGTCTTATTTTCATGGGTATACCCTCCCTGCGCATTATAAAGCGTGGCGCTGCGTTTCAGCACATCCCGGATATAGTCGCAGATCGGTTCCGGATCGCTGCAGACAATTGTAAAATACTTGCACAGCCGCATCTGTTCCATGGTACGGTCCACAAAAATAGATTTGGCAACCAACCCGCACACAGAAAACAGTCCGGTATGGATGTCAAAAGCAAGAAACGACAACGCTACAATCGCCGCGTCTGCAGCCAGCAGCCCGGTTCCGATATCCACCGTCGTGTATTTTTTCAATATCATTGCAAGAATATCCGTTCCGCCGCCCGACGCATCTACATAAAACAGCATTCCGGCAGCGGCGGCCGGCAGCGCGATCGCATAGGCCAGCTCTAATACCGGCTGGTTCGTAAGGGGCTTCGTAACCGGCATCGTTTTTTCCATCACTTCCAAGATCAACGACGACAGAATCACCGCGTAAGCCGTCTTAACTCCAAATCCTTTCCCCAATACCGCAAACCCCAGAATCAGCAGCAATAAATTGATAACCAGATTAATTTGGGCCGCGGAATATCCCAGCATCTGATGCAGCACAATCGCCAGTCCGGAAACCCCTCCAAAAGAAAAATGATTCGGAAATTTAAAAAAATAAATTCCCATATCCATCAAAACCACCGCTGCCGTAATGACGCAATACTCCGCTGCGCCTGCTTTTGTAATTTTCTGTTTCATCTCTATTCCCGTCTCCATTATGTAGAATTTTCATTTCGGTTCCTGCAAAAAGCCGCATTCCGCGCCGTATAGTCCCTCGCCAGGAACGTCCGCCTCTAATGCGAAATGCTCGCCGCAAACTTTCCTCTACTACCAAGGTAATACACTCCGGGTACAATGTGAAACAGTTTTCTTCTGGTTACTCCCACAACCTTTTTATTGTGGCTCTTTTTTCTCTGATTCTGCAGTCACTTTGCGCATAATCTGAATCATCTCCCGCATGGCGGCCGTAAGGTAACGGTTCTTCTGATAAGCAATGGCGAGCGTCATATGCGTACAAGGATAAGCCAGCGAAAACAATCTGAGCCTGTCCATCCGTTCCTCCGCCATGAGAGCCCCGAGAAGCGACGTAGGATAAAACGCCGCCCCGATTCCTCTTCCGCACATCTCTCCCAAAGTCTCTATATTCTCCGTCTCAATCAGAGTATGGGGTTTCATCTCTTCTTCTTCAAAGATCACATCCGCAATCTCCCTGGAAATATTCCCTTTCTTGTTCAGAAGAAAAGGAACCTCCTTCAGGCAGGCAATCCTTCCCGTTTCTTCCAGCTCTCTTTTCATCCTTCCTCGCTCTTCTTTCCCATAGCGGAAGAAAAGCTCTTCCGATACCGCCAGTACAATATCTTCCGACAGAAGCCTGATATATTCGATATCCGGATTTTCCTGGGGGCAGGGACCCACCGTCAGATCCACGGCGCCGGTCATAAGCGCTTCCGACAATTCCTTCGTATTGCCTTCGAGTACCTGCACCTCTACCTGCGGATACGCCTCCACCAGCGCCGGGAGTACCTTGGGCAGCAGAAGCCTTCCTCTGGTATGGGAAATCCCCAGCGCAAGCTTCCCCCTCTTCTCATCCTTTACATCCGAAAGTTCCTGCATCATCGCCTGATAGCTTGCCTCCATCTGCAATGCATATTTATAAAAAATCTCTCCGCCGCAGGTCAGCCTCATAGGCGCTTTCCGCTCGATCAGCATAAGCCCCACTTCCTTTTCCAGAGAAGCAATGTGGCTGCTCAGCGCCTGCTGGCTGATATAGAGTTTCTCCGCTGCCCTGGTGAAATTTAACTCTCTGGCGGCCGCAATAAAATAGACCAGATTCAAATGATTAATCATATCCCCTCATATACCTTCCCAGCGTGCGTCTGAAAATCACTTTCGGCAAAAGCATTCCGCACTTTACAAACTGCACGCTAATATCCAACTCATTATTATACCCTACAATCACGCTTCTGTGAAATATTAATTTATGGAATCTTTGCATCTCCTACCGCCGGATTATCAATCAGGCTTCCGTCCGCCTGAAACCGCGAGCCATGGCAGGGACAATCCCAGGAATGTTCGTGGGGATTCCATTTCAGGGCGCATCCCATATGCGGACACCGTTTCCGGACAGGCGTAAGCAGATTCACGGCAGCTTCCGCCCCATTCAAAAAAAGCTGCGGCTTTAACATGCTCCGGCTGGGTGAAAATACCTCTTCCCATGAATTTTCCTGTCCCATCACCATATCCCGCAGCAGTATAGCCGAAACCATCGATGAAGTCATACCCCATTTATGGAACCCGGATGCCGCATACAATTCCGGCGTACAGGCAGAATACCGTCCAATATACGGTACCTGGTCCAAACTCATACAGTCCTGCGCCGCCCATGCGTATGCTTCCCTGGCCTCCGGATAATTGAAATTTACAAAATTCCGAAGTTCCTGCCAGTTTCCGCCTTTTTTTCCGGTTCTGTGGCTTCCGCCGCCCACCAGAAGCAGATTCTGGTAATTCCGGAAAGACATCCCGGTCTGCGCCTCATCCACATACATGCCATGGACATTTGGCGCGCCTCTCAAAGCAATCACATAGGAACGATGCTGATACAATTTCAGAAAATAGCTTCCATGCTTATTTAAAAAAGGGAAATGTGTCGCCACAATGATTTTATCAGCCTGAATCTCCCCCTGCCTGCTATACGCCCTTCCAGGCGCAAGTTCCTGAATAAAGGTATGTTCGTATATGGGAAGCCCTTCGGCAATGGCCGCCAGAAACTTCATTGGGTGAAACTGAGCCTGGTTCGGGAACCGAACCGCTCCTTTTACCGATAAAGGAAGCGGTACTTCCTCCACAAATTCCGCCGGGAAGCCAAGCGCGTTCACCGCTTTCACCTCCCGCTCCAGTTTCTTGCAATCACGCCTGGAATACACATATGCGTCCTTTTCTTCAAAATCACAGTCAATCTTGCCCGCAAGCTTCCGATATTCTTCTAATGCTCTTTCCCCTGCGTCAAGATATGCTCTTGCAATGTCTTTTCCGCGGGATTTCGTAAGTTTATCATAAATCAGCCCATGCTGAAAGGTGAGCTTCGCCGTTGTATTCCCGGTCATTCCGCTCCCAATTTCTGCCGCTTCAGCCAGGCGGCAGTCCACGCCCGCTTTGCACAGCAGGTACGTACACAGTACTCCGCACAATCCTCCTCCAATTACCAATACGTCTGTTTTCACACTGCCCTCCAGCCTCTCAAACGACGGAAGTTTCAAACCATCCTTCCAAACCGATTCCGGCATAAACAATCCTCCCTTACTGCGTTTTTCATAGTATGGCCGTAAATAATAAATACATGCAGGCGTTCCTTCAATCGTTCTCGCTTCCTATGCGGAAGAAACCCACCCTCTCATTCTTTCCGTTTTTCAACAATTTTGATTATGATAACTCTTACAAAACTGTTATACTTTTTGTAAGGCTTTTGTAATTCTGAATGATTATACTAAACATAAAAAGATACATCACCATGTATCCGGTAAATGAAAATAGGAGGACAACATATGAGCGTTATTGTAAAAGTAGAGGACTTGGTAAAATATTACGGCTCAGGCGAAAATCTGGTAAAAGCGATCGATCACACCACCCTGAATATTGAAAGCAGTAAATTTACAGCCATCGTGGGCCGTTCCGGTTCCGGCAAATCTACGCTTCTACACATGATCGGCGGACTTGACAGGCCGGACTCCGGCAAAGTATATATTTCAGGAACGGATATATTTTCCTTAAAGGATGACCGCCTTGCCCAGTTCCGCAGAAAAAAAATCGGATTTGTCTTTCAGGATTTCAACCTGATCCCTTCCTTAAACGTATGGGAAAACATCGTTCTGCCCATGGGATTAGACGGCAAAAAAATCCAGAAGGATAAAATTGAAGACCTTTTGACTCAGCTTGGACTCAGCGATAAAATCAAGGCTATGCCGGGCGCTCTGTCCGGCGGCCAGAAGCAGAGAACCGCAATTGCCCGGGCTGTCGCGGCCAATCCCGCCATCATCTGCGCAGACGAGCCCACCGGTAATCTGGATTCCCAGTCAGAATTAGAAGTTGTAAATCTAATGAAAAAATGCGTCTCTGATTACGGCCAGACTCTGGTTATGATTACCCACGATGAAGGAATCGCCCAGACGGCAGACCGTATCATTATAATCGAAGACGGCAAGGTGGTGAGTCAATCATGAAAACAGTAACAAAAACAGCAATCGCCAATATGAAATATCGCAAGAGCAAGAATATCCTGACCGGAATCGCAGTTTTCCTCACTTCGATTCTTCTCTTTCTTGTACCTGCCATCGGATTTATCAATTTGGATATACAAATGGAAACCATTAAACGAACCTATCCTACCTGGCATGCATTGTTCCGCTCTGTGGATGCCGATACCGCGGCCGGACTTATGGCCCATCACGACATAGAGACAGGCGGATTAAGAAGCGACGTGGGCGTACTTTACCATAAAAACGCTGATATTACCGTATCCTCTATGGATTCTAAGGCTCTTGAACTGACCAGAGGAGAACTATCAGAAGGAACATTTCCTAAAAAAGAAGACGACCTTGCAGCCTCCAAAGGCATGTTAAAGGAATTCGGAATCTCGGCGGACATCGGCGATAAGGTTACCCTGCCCTTCCAGAGATCTCTGAAAGACGGCATAGACTTCGCAGAAGAGAAGGAATTTACCATCTGCGGATTTGTGCCGGATCATGAACTTAATCTGAAAAACCATACCTATATGGCTCTGGTATCCGACAAATTCCTGAAACACGAAATTCCGAAAAAGGAGATCCGCTACCGGTTTTTATTCCGTATACCGGGCGCCGA
>CAJURK010000072.1 GCA_910588745.1 uncultured Dorea sp.
CAGTTGTCAATTACCAGTTGGAATCTCATTCATTGAAATTCCGAGAAGTTATATTAAATTACATCAAAGAAATCGTATCTTTGAGAAGCTGGATAAAATGCCTGTAGTCCGGGTTCGGCAGAAGGCGTTTTACAAAATTTTTGTCGGTAAAGACTTTCGCCAGGTAATTCCAGAGCTGAAAAGCTTTGGGGTTGTTTTTTCCGATACAGACCATCAGTACCAGGTTCACCATGTGTTTCTCTTTGTCCCAAGCGACGGCCTGCGGGAGTACGGTGACGGCGACAAAGGTATCGGAAGAAACGGCTTTCAGTGGATGAGGGGCGGCGATTCCGTTGCCCCAGTAGGTACTACGCATATTATCCCGCTCAAACACGGTGTCTTCGAGGGATTGAAATTCTATCTCAAAATAGCTGGCGGCATTTCTGCACATCTTCCGTATGATGGTTTCCCGATGCTTCTCGCTCTGCACATGGTAGAGTTCCTGGTAGAAGATGGAGGTAATATCGTCGATGCTTTGGAATCCGTCAATGGCAAGTTTCAGATTCAGGTAATCCTGGCGTTCCGGGAACGGATCCACATAAAAAGCAAGTCCCGCGTCGTAGAACTTATTCTTCTCGGTTGTCAGCAGGATATATTGATCCATATCGTCTTCATCTATCATCTCGGGCATTTTGAAAGTCAGTTCTGCTACGACGTCTGAAAACCAGTTTAACAGAGTTTGGCGTAAAAGGATATTTTCGCTTTGGCGCATGGAGGATATGACCATAATTTTTTTCGTGCCGTCCGCCTGATGTTGTCTGGCAAGCGCGCTGTATAGATGAATTGCAAGAAACGCGATCTCGTCGTCGCTTACTGTCTTGTGAAATACTTTCTGCAGATGGGAGGCAAAGTAAATGCCCAGATCGAACCCCTGTGGGAAGGATTGCCTGATATAGTCCACAAGATGGTTTTTTAGCTGCATATCATATTTAATTCGGACTACCAGAGAGGTCGTGTGCAGAGACAGGGCGATTCGGAGATTTAAGCTGTCCGTCAAATCGACTCCGTGCTGTTCCCGGATTGCTGATAATGCGTCCAGGACAAGGTTATCAATGTCCGGGGAGATAATATCGGAGGTGTTAAAGCTTCCCTGCCCTTTCATATAGAGAGCAAAGTAGTCAACTTCCGCATCCGGAATGCGGATAAAATATTCTTTACTGATACGGTCAAACACCGCCTGAGCGATGGGCCGTTCCGGTTCTAAATCTTCGGTAAATTTAAGTTCAGAAGGGGCAATAAAAAACCAGTCCTGCATGCGCTGCAGGGCTACATATATCTGAACGATGGAGTTGTTAAGCGCAGTTTCGGTTACCGGGTGTTTAAAAGAAATTAAGGTTTCTACCAGGATATTCTTAATCTTCTCAATTGGAGCATTGGGAGATTGTTCCGCTAACGCGACAATGTTGTTGGCAATGATTAAGTTCTGATCCATCATACAGAGCCGTTTGCTGATTTCATTACCGTCGATCATTACTTTATTGGAACTGCGGAGCAGTTCTAGGTTGTATCTGCCGATGATATCGCTTACCGTTTTTAAATCATTTAATAAAGTAGACCGGGACACAAAAATTGTATTTTCCAAATCGTAAAGGGAAACAGCCCGGTGTTCCTTTAAAAGCAGGTGGAGAAGCTGGCTGATTCGTTCGTTTGGGTAGTTGATGGTAGCAGAACTAAACTGTTGGTAATAAGAGTCTTTTAATGCAAGGAACTGGTCGGAGTCCCCGATGATGATCCGGCATCCTTTTCGCGCGACGGATTCAAAGGTCACACAATCGACAGAACTCATTTCCAGTTTAATCTGTTTGATGTCGTTTTGTATGGTACGAAGGCTGCACTGATGCTTATTTGAGAAATAGGAAGCAGTCATGTATGTGTCAGGATTCTCAAAAAGTTCTAAAACAATTTCTAATTGTCGTTGATTTAACAGCAATTTTAGTTCCCCTTTCATCTTTTGCGCTCAGCCTGTACGCCGATTGTTCTGGTATGCAGACTGCGGCATTTTATAAGTATTAAGATTCAGTATAACATCACGAATCTAAGAAAAGAATTAAACAAATTTCGGATTTGGAAGAAATGATTTCCTGTTTGTTCTGGGTGAATTGCGAAATTCAACTGTGGGAAAGACAGAAAGAAAATTACACATATTACGGAATTACTGCGCAATTTTTTTGTGAATTTTTACAAAACAGCTATGCTATGCTAATAACAACATAAGCCATGTTACATATGACTTTTGCCAAAAGAGTCACAACAAAATACGCTGCTTCTCTCTAAAAACACGTAGATGATTTTGGCTTGTGAATGTATGAATGAAATAAGATAGAAAGGACGAATTGACAATGGCTAATTCCAGAATTCGTGTTGTGCTTGTTTCACACGGAGAACAATCCAAGGGGATGCTGAATACGGTTCAGATGCTGCTCGGAGAACAGGACAATATCGCTGCATACTGTCTGTATCCGGAACAGTCTGTGACGGATTTAACAGAAGAGTTGGAAAAGGAAATCAAAGAGTACGGCGCCGAAAATATCATTTTTCTGACAGAACTAAAACATGGTTCGCCGTTTAATGTAGTGGTTTCCCTTACCAGAAATTATGACCTCTACCATATTACAGGAACAAATCTCGCCATGCTTATGACGGTGATTTTGGAACGTGACTTTGATGGTGCGGATTGCGGGAAAGTATGTGACGCGGCGCTTGATGCGGCGAAAGACAGTTATGTGGATGTCAGAAAAATGTTAGAGGAATCTGATGAAGAGGAGGATGATTAAAGAATGAGAAATGTTGTTTTGGCGCGTGTGGATGATCGTTTGATTCACGGCGAAGTCGTTACGGCATGGACGCCTACCTATCGGGCAAACAAAATTATTATTGTTGACGACGAGGTGGCAAAGGATCAATTTAATGTCCGTGTTGTGAAGGCTCTGGCTCCGGCCGGAACAAAAGTAATCGTGTATAATGTGGAAAAGGCGGCTGAGAAGCTGATGGTTCCGGGGGTAGACGGAGAAAGGCTTCTCGTGCTTGCGAAGACACCGATTACGTACAGCCGGCTGGTGAAAGCGGGAGTTCCGATTAAGGAAGTGAATCTCGGCGGAGCGGGTATCCGCGGGGAGAGGCAGCCGTTTATTAATAATGTGGCGCTGAATCCCGACGAGGTTCTGGCTTGTGAGGAAATGAAGAAAGCGGGAGTGCATGTGTTCTACCAGCTTGTTCCGGAGCAGGGCGTGATTGAGATTGACGAGGCTTTAAAGAAAGCAAAAGCTAATTTTGGCTTGTAACAGAAAATTTGCAAAGGAAAAGGAGAGATGAGAAATGAGTTTAGGCGTAGCAATTCTTTGTGGAATTACCTACTGGCTGGCTGAGGCGAATCTGCCTTTCGTTGGGCTTTGGACACTGCAGAGACCTTTGGTCTGCGGATTTTTGACAGGGTGCTTTTTAGGACATCCGGTTGAGGGAGCTGTGATTGGAGCAACCATCAACCTTGTTTACTTGGGATTTATATCTGCGGGAGGTTCTATGCCGGCGGATATGGCTCTGGCCGGTATCTTGGGTACGGCGTATGCGATTACGGGAGGTTTGGACGCGGATACGGCGCTGGCAATTGCAGTTCCTCTTGGACTGCTTGGCACAATCGTATGGTACCTGCGTATGACGTTTGACTCTGTGTTTGTGCATATGGGAGATAAATGGGTGGTAGAAGGCAAGTTTAACAACCTGTATTTGTCCAATGTTATACTTCCGCAGGCGTTTTCAGCGGTAATCTGTGTGATTCCGTGTACGCTGGCGGCATATTTTGGAGCAAATTATATTCAGTCGTTTATTGACATGTGCGCAGGAAAGCCGCTTCAGATTTTCCAGATCATCGGCGGACTGATGCCGGCGCTTGGAATAGCAATTACACTGCAGTACATTTTCAAAGGTGAGGCGCGTATTTTCTTATTTCTGGGATTCATGATAGCTACCGTATCCGGCATGACGCTGATCGAGCAGGGTATTATCGGTCTGATTATGGCGATTGTTTACATTCAGTTGACGGGTTCAAAACCGGCGTTGGCTGCGGCAGGCGGCGCTCCGGCAGGCGAGTATGACCCGGATTATGATCCAGATGAAGATTAAGGAGGTTGAGTAGAGATGGCAAAGAAAGAGTGGAAGCAGAAACTTATTCCGAAAAAGGCGCTTATCAGGGCTTCCCTGATCTGGGAGACTTGGGTTCAATGCTGTTATAACTACGAGCGTATGATGGGTATGGCCTGTGCGCATACCTTCCTGCCGGTAGTAAAGCATTTGTATCCGGATAACAAAGAGAAGCAAATTGACCTTATGACCCGTGAGATGGAATTTTTCAACGTACATATTGAGTTCGGTTCTTGTATCTTAGGACTTGCCATTGCCCTAGAAGAAGAGAAGGCGATGGGTTACGATATTCCGAACGAATTTATTACAAATATCAAGACGTCCCTGATGGGGCCGTTAGCCGGTGTGGGCGATACCATTTATCAGGGCGTCCTGATTCCGATTCTGCTGGCGCTTTGTATTGACATTACACGTTCAGGGAACGGCAACGTATGGGGAGCGATTGTGTATACGATCCTCATGGTAGCAATTAGTTATATATTCTCGTATGTAAACTTTATGTTTGGGTATAATGCCGGAAGCGACGCGATTATGGATTTCCTAGAAAAAGGAATCATAGACAAGCTGCTAAAAGCCGCATCCATTATGGGCTGTATGGTTATGGGAGGGCTAATTGTAAATTACGTAAATATGAAATGCGGGCTTACGATAGCCACCTCCGGAGCGGAATTTTCGCTGCAGGAAAGTTTGTTTGACGCCGTACTGCCGAACATTCTTCCGCTGGGCGCTACCCTTGGAGTATACGGCCTGCTTCAGAAGAGATGGACGTCGATTAAGGTTATACTTTTGATCGTTGTTGTGGGAGTTGTGGGAGGCTTCTTTAATATTCTTGCATAGTACAGCGGTAGAATTTTACATAAGCGGTTTCTGCGGAAGCCGCTTATGTTAGATTAGCGCCTTCTTTTGGCAAAGGCGCAGAGCCGGGAAAGAGTAAGCGGAGGAGAGAAAAGATGGCAAAAGAATGCGATATTTGCGGAAATAAAATCGGCTTCAAAGGCTTTCACTGCCAGGACGGCGTGGTATGTAAAAAATGCTATGGGGCGGTAAGCAACGGCTATACCGGAACGATTACAAAGAAAACACTTGCGGAACTTAAGAAAACATATGAGAAAAATGCGGTTCCGATTGAGATGGGCGAAGGAGGGTTTGAGACGACCCGAAGGGTAAAGACCTTTCTGCTGATAGACGAGAGGAACCGGAAATTCTGCATACCGGGGAATCCAAGCGTTACAAAGGTGTATGGCAGGCCGGAAATTTATCATTACAGGGAGCTGGAAGGATATAAACTAGCCTGCGATCCTGAGTTGTCCCCGGAAGAACTGACTTATTTAAAAGAGAATAAGAAGTCTGTGAAGGTGGTGAAAAAGCTGCGCGTCCGCTTGAAGATCAGAGGAAAAGGGATCAGAGATATCACGATTGTGTCATCGCCGGTGCGGTCGTCCGGCTTTGCGTTCCGCCAGTCTTATGGCATAGCTATGAATATCATGAAGGAGCTGGAGTATATTTATGAGTCAAAGGAAAAACAGGAGGATTAGACGATGATGAAAGCGCTAGTAATGAGTGAACCAGGGAAAGTAGCGATGACAGAGCTTCCGAAGCCTGCCGTCGGGCCGGAGGAAGTGTTGGTACGTATCCGTGCGGCGGGAATCTGCATCAATGACGTAAGGGATTTTAAAGGGGAAGGGCATTACAGCTATCCCCGGATCGGCGGTCACGAATTTGCGGGAGAAATCTGTGAGATGGGCGCGGCTGTCAACAAGAATCGGTTCCATATCGGGCAGAAGGTAGTGACCTATGTTGTGGATAATTGTAAAGAATGTTATTACTGCAAGCATGGCTGTGAAAATATCTGCCCGGATTTTGCGTCAACCACAGCGTATCAGAATCCGAATGGGATATCCGGGTTCGGAGGATTTGGACAGTATGTGGCGGCGAAAGCAGAGGATCTCTACATCTGCAGGGACGAGGTGCCTTATGAGGAGCTTGCAATGGTAGAGCCGCTTGCCTGCGTGCTGAATTCAATTAATAAATGCCAGGTTGAATTCGGCGACGACGTGTTGGTAATCGGCGGAGGAACCATGGGAATGCTTCATGTGATGCTGGCCCATATGCGGGGGGCGAATGTGATTCTGTCTGAACCGATGGAAGCGCGGCGAAAGAAGGCTCTGGAACTAGGCGCAAACATTGTGATAGATCCCATGCACTGCGACGTTGTGAAAGAGGTTAAGAATGTGACGGACGGATTGGGCGCGAAAGTGGTATTTAATACGACCGCCGTTCCCGCTCTCGCCCTTCAGGCGCTGGACTGTACGGCAATAAACGGAACGATGGTGATGTTCTCATCCCTGCATCCAAATCAGCCGGTAGAGGTAAATCTGGGATTGATTCATTCATCCCAGAAAAATATTACGGGAGCGCAGAATGGTTCGGTAAAAACGTTCTGGCAGGCGGTTCAACTGCTGAACAAAGGTCTTTTTGACCCGAAACCGCTGATTGAAGAGGTATTTGATTATCACGATTTTGCTAAAGCTATGGCTTGCGCAATGCGCAACGATACATACAAAGTTATTTTAAAAATTACGGATTAGGGGGGCGGACGGATGTTAGTAACATTACAGGAAATATTAGCAATTGCAGAAGAGAAAAAAATAGCGGTGGGCGCGTTTAATACGCCGAATCTGGACGCGCTGCGTTCCGTGATTGATTCTGCTCAGGAGCTGGGACTTCCGGTCATCGTTCAGCACTGCCAGATGCACGAGGAACTGATCCCGCTTGACATCATCGGGCCGATTATGGTGGAACACGCGAAGAAAGCGACGGTGCCGGTCTGCGTACACTTAGATCACGGCGAAGACTTAGATTATCTGGAGAGGGCGCTGAAATTGGGCTTTACTTCTGTTATGTACGACGGATCAACTGCTCCTTATCAGGAGAACCTTGCCGCTACCTGCGCGGCAGTGGAACTTGCGGCGAAATATAACGCGAATGTCGAGGCGGAGTTGGGATGCATGGGAAAAAGAGAATTTGGCGATGGAGACAGCGATAAAACCGCGGGTGAAAAGATTTATACAGACCCGGATTTGGCGAAGGAGTTTGTAAAGACTGCGGGAATTGACGCTCTGGCGTGTTCTTTTGGAACGACACATGGGATTTATCTGACAGAGCCGAAGCTGAATTTTGATATCGTCAAGGGCGTTCGGGAAAAAGCAGACGGGATCCCGGTAGTTATGCACGGAGGTTCCGGAGTGAGCCGGGAAGATTTTAGGAAAGCAATCAGAGCCGGAGTCCGCAAGATTAATTATTTTACCTATATGGATAAGGCTGGCGGGGAAGCAGGACAGGCTTATGTGGATGAGGTAGAAAAAGGAAAGCCGGTATTTTATTCTATGATCCGTAAAGCGGGAATGGAGGCAATGAAAAAGAATGTGTCGGAGGCGATGAAGACCTTTGCGATGCTGGATGCTTAGATATTAGAACTTGTCTTGAGAACTGCAAGATGTGAAATATTATTTGTCAAAATTATGTAAGGATTATGGGTATGATTTATCTGCTACTACTGACTGGTTAGCAACAAATCTTTCTTTGCCTGTTGATGATTTTAAAATAGAAAACCTTAATGTTTCTATGTGTAAAAGAGCATTAGCGATTATTGGAGCTGCAAGAAAATGATGAAAAATGGCTGTAGGTGTGTAATGCACCTATAGCTTATTTTTTATTTTAGAACAAACAAAAAATGCCTTGCCGAAGCAAAGCATTCTTTCACATAAATTCAAGGTATCCTTAACGGATCTAAAGTAAGATATGGCTTTTTTAAGAGCCATTCAATTAAGTGTATCCTTTTTCAAGGACATATTAATTTTAGCTTTCGTCAAGGCCCTTACACCAAGCATCATACTTAGTTTTTACTTCCTCATATTTTTGCTGTAATTCAATGTAGCGCTTTTCAGCTTGTTGAAATTTTTCATATAAAGAATCCTCTGATTCGTTTTCTTTTTGTAAGCCTGAAAAAGTTTCAATCATCATAGAGAAGGCATCATGATTATAAAGATAGGCTCTGCTTACTTCTGCTTGCTTTGCTACTGTATAGAAGTTGATTTTTTCATCGTGCAAAATCATAGAATATAGAGCCTTGTAAACTTTTGTGTAAGTATCATAGCTTCTCTGCTTTTGGTGATTAACGATTCCCTCACTATTCCTCTTCGTCATCTTCCATCTCCTCTTCCATATTACGAATATTTAATTCTGTGAGATTAGCCATTCTGGTGTAAAGGTTTGTTGCCCTTTTGAATAATCCTACGTTTTTCATCCGCAAAATCATATTCTCTATTTCAAGCTCTTTAATGCGTTTGTTGGCTTCTTCTAAATCTGTGTATGTTCTCTTGCCGATAGTTGGCTTTTGCTTAGAGTTATTTATGTAGT
>CAJURK010000073.1 GCA_910588745.1 uncultured Dorea sp.
TGGAGCAGGAAGGGATTATTGGGGCGTTTGACAAACGTACCATTATAGAACTTTCTGGTGATGTGATTAGAGAAATCGCACAGAAGTATGAGAATGTGCAGAAAGGAATAGGTGGAATGATGAGCGGAGCGTTACTTGAGACAGAAGCTAGGACAATTTTAAATAGAGGGAAAGACGAGGCTAAAAAAGAGACAGCACTCAGAATGTTGCAGGATGGTGAATTGCCAATTGATAAGGTGGCGAAATATTCAGGGTTGGACATTACGGAAGTGGAATTATTAGCGGGTGTTCAGACGGTATAGAAGAGTGTGGATATTTTATAAGATATAACTATTATTGGAAAATGAAAGAAGGATGTGGATAAGTTTGCTTGAGGGGTGAAAGGGAAATACAAATTGAAATATTTAGAATCAATTCAGGAAACCATATATTTGTCTGCCGGTAATGCGCCGCAATACCGGCGTATTATGCGGATTTTTTTTACAGAGTACGAAAAAATGCATTTTCAGTTATATAAAGAAAATGTGTTGGATTTACTTAGGGAGTATCCGGAGTTTTCGGATTATTCTATGGAGCAGTTGAAATCAGATTTAGAGGCGTTGGTTGGATGGAAAAATCTTACGCCCATCCAGGATCCGAAAAGAGTTTATACAATTGCGGAATATAAAAATAAGCAGTACCGTTATACCATGTCGGAATATGCGGTTGAGATAGAGAGAATGACGGTAAAACTGGAAAATCTTTTCATGGACAGTGGTAATCTGTCCATGAATTATTTTGTGCGGATTGAAAATGCACTGAATGAAATGGAGCAGATTGACCGTCAGGAACTGAAAGCGGTGAATGAGTGGTGGAGTAATTTACAGGAAGATTTTAAGAGATTAAATCGGAATTATCAGGATTATTTGAGAGAATTCTATTCAGGCAAATCAGATAAGATGCTCAAATCTATTGAATTTGTCATACATAAAGACAGGTTTATTTCTTATTTACAGGAGTTTGTGCAGCAGCTTCAGAATAAATCCATACGTATCGAAAATATCATTGAGAAATTGCCGCGGCAGATAGTGGACAGGGTATTGGAGAGGGTTATTGAGAGCGAATTGGCAATCCCACACCCGGATTCGGAAATACAGGATTTAAGGGAGAATGCGATAAAAGAAAACATATACGGAAAATGGCAGAGTCTGTCAGATTGGTTCGTTTCGACAGATAAGTACCCAAGCGAAAGTCAGAAAGTAATGGATATTACAGATGAGGTCATACGCAAAATCATACAGAATGCGGCCTTGATCGTGCAGATCCAAAATTGGGGAATCAGCCGTAAGGAAGACTACAAGAAATTTGTGCAGATGTTTGCGCGGTGTGAAAATGTGGAGGAGGCGCATAAGCTTTCGGCACATGTATTCGGAATACAGCATGTGCGGCATTTCAGGGTAAACCTTCCGCGTTCTACGGACAGCATAAACAGCGGCGTTTTTGATGAGCTGCCATCGGAATATGAATTGAAGCCCCATACCAGAACGTATAAACCAAGAATACATAAGTCCGGGTTTGAGAGTAAAGCGCTTGAGAAACTTACTCAGCGTAACCAATATTTGAAAAAACTGGAAGAAGACAGAAAGCTGGTTATGAAGTATATTCAGGACAGGCAGTTGGATATCAGCAGGATTGACGACTGCATTTCTGTGGATACGCGGGAGACTCTTTTGCGTTGGATTGCACAGGCAAATCTGACTGTTTCAAAAAGTGGAAGAACCGAGTATGGGCAGGTATTTCATTTAATAAAACAGGAGGGAATCCATACGCTGAAATGCGAGGATGGGGATCTGATGATGCCCAGATATATATTTCAGTTTGAGGATTAGGAAAATTCGCAGAAAGGGGAAAAATGGAAGCGGCGAAAGCATTAATAGAAAATTGTTGGATTGATAAGAAGAGGGATAAGGAATTATATATGGAGGTTCGCAGGGAGCTGCCCAAGTGTCAGAAATTTTTCCGGGAGCAGCTTGGCTGGACGATCATCAATAATGAACAGATATTGAAGGTGGAGAAAATACCTGCCCATGCGGAGAGCTATATGGGAATAACAGATTTTTCGGAAAGCAGGGATTACTGCCTTTTTTGCGCTGTCCTGGCATTTCTGGAAGATAAGGAGGAGCAGGAGCAATTCTTGCTGTCAGAATTGGTAGATATGTTGGAACTACAGCTAAAAGGTGTGATGGATATGGACTGGACTTCCTTCACGCACAGGAAGTCTTTGGTTAGAGTGTTGCAGTTTTGTGAGCATATGAGGTTGTTAGAAGCATATGAAGGGAGTAGCGATAATGTTGGCAGCAACATAGGGCAGGAGATTTTGTATGAAAATACTGGGCTTTCCAGATATATAGCGGTGAATTTTGCATACAGCATAGCTAATTTCCAATCATGGGTAGACTTTGAGAAACAGCAGAATGCGGAAAGCGAAACGGACAGAGGCCATTATCGGATTAATCGTGTATACAGGCAGATGGCTGCGGCACCGGCTCTTTACTGGAGCCAGTCCGACAACCCGGACAGCATCTATTTGAAAAACCAGAGGCAGTGGATACAGAAAAATTTCGGTGAGTATTTGGGAGGACAGCTTCATATCCATAAAAATGCGGCTTTTCTGGTCATGGATGAAGAGGAATCTTTTGGGGAAAGGCATCCAAGAGAGGCGATGCTTCCGGAACTTGTTTTGCTCTTTTGCGGACGGATCAGGGAAAAAGCGGACGAAGGTGTCTGGATGAAAAGGCAGGATGAGTGCATTATTGTTTCTAAAAAAGAGTTTCAGAAGGAACTTTATGATTGCCGTGATAGGTATAGAGCAGCATGGAGTAAAGAGTACAGGGAGATGGAAGACGAGAAGCTATTGACAGCGGTTACTTCTTATATGAAATCATGGATGATGATTGACGAGAGTGACGGGGAGATTGTCATTTATCCTGCGGCGGGAAAAATGATCGGGAATTATCCGGCAGAGTTTGAGTTAAAGGAGAAGAACAGATGAGAGAGCGTTGGCATATGAACCGAATCGGTTTTGTAAATTTCTGGCTGTACGATGATGAAGTGTTTTCTTTTGCAGACGGGAAATTGCTTCTCCGCGGACAGAATGGTTCCGGAAAATCTATCACAACGCAGAGTTTTATTCCTTTTATACTGGACGGGGACAGAACGCCCAGCAGGTTGGATCCTTTTGGCTCCAATGACAGGAGAATGGAATATTATTTTTTGAACGATGGGGAGAAGGAGGAGGCCACCGGCTATCTGTACTTGGAGTTTCAGAAGGGGAACCGCTATCGGACGATTGGAATCGGACAACAGGCGCAAAGGGGGAAACCTATGGGCTTTTGGGGATTTGTCGTCTTGGATGGGAGGAGAATCGGATTTGATTTTAACCTGTACAGGGAAGTGGGAGATACGAAGATTGCGTACACGAAACAGGAGATGAAAAAGGAGCTGGGAGAAAACAATCTGTTTACGGAAACACAGAAAGATTATATGCGTTTTGTAAATAAACATATATTTGGGTTTCCTAGGCTGGAACAGTATGAACAGTTTATACGGCTGCTCATAAAAGTCAGGGCACCCAAGCTTTCCAAGGAATTTACGCCGAAGAAAGTATATGAGATATTGAACGATTCTTTGCAGACGTTGTCAGATGAGGATCTGCGCGCCATGGTGGACGCCATGGAGAAAATGGATGATATACAGGATAAGCTGAATGGATTAAAAAGAGCTTATAAAGATTTGCAGATTATAAGGAATGAGTATGTAAGGTATAATCAGTATATGCTGGGACAGAAAGCGACCGCGTATCTGGAAGAAAAGAGGATGGTTGACGCGGCCAGGGAAAAGCTGGAAGCGGAGACGGATGAATTGGAGGAGACAAAGGAACGGCTGGAGAAATCTTACGGTCATGCCGAGGCGCTTAGAGCGGAAAAAGGCCTGCTGGAACGAGAGAAGGAAGCCATCGGGACAACAGATTTAGAGGAGGCGGACGAAAAATTAAGGCAGTGCCGGAAACGCCGGGAAGATGCGGAGAAAGAAATAGCGCTTTATTGCCAGCATATGGAGCAGCACAAAAATGCGATACGGGAGTATGACGCTGCCATACGTGAGATCAGGAAGAAGGTCGATGCCTGCCAGATGGAGATAGAGCGGTTTGTGAGTGATATGAATGAATTACAGGAGACAATCCGTTTTTCAGGGCATGGACAAATCGTAAGCTTGTGGAAATATTCGGAGAGCTATGAGGCATGTAAAAATATCAAAATTGAAATTGAAAAATTGTGCAAAAGCGTGGAGTCGGCATTGGAGGAGCTGAAAAAGTTCAGGGAAATACAGCTACAGTGGGACAGGCTGTCGGAAGAGTGCAGCGTTCTGGAGGAAAAGAAAGCGCAGGCGTGGCAGCAGGTGAACGATGCGGAGAAGATGGAGGACGGGCTGAGGGATGATTTGATTGAAGCATACTATGGCCTGGAGAAGCTTAACCAGGAATTTTATCTGTCCAAAAAGGAACTGGAACAGATATCGGCATATATTCAGAAATACCAGGGTATGGCAGACTATGGCGATATACGCAACCTCGTTGGAAATATATGGGAGATGAAAAACCAAAAGCTGGGAAGCGAATTTTCCGCCTTGAAAGTGCGGAAGGAAAAACAGGCGGAGACTGTGAGAGTCTGCGGGGAAGAGTTGGAGGAATTGGAAAAGATGCCGGAGATCACGCCGGTGCGCAGAGAAATTTTGTGCAGGACGAGGGAAAAACTGTCAGAGAACCATATCGCCTTTTTGCCTTTCTATGAAGCGGTGGACTTTACGA
This sequence comes from uncultured Dorea sp., assembly GCA_910588745.1. Classification (GTDB taxonomy): domain Bacteria; phylum Bacillota; class Clostridia; order Lachnospirales; family Lachnospiraceae; genus Claveliimonas. The sequence continues at coordinate 4,847 of CAJURK010000073.1, forward strand.
AAGATGTTTCTGGGCAGGAGAGGGATTTGCTGGAATGTCAGTTGGAGGATGCAGGACTTTTGGATGCTCTGGTGGTGGCAAAGAAAGATTATATGCGGGCAATGCAGGTTCTGGGGGAATGGTCAGATAAGGTTCTCTGCTTAGAAGATTCCGGGAAAATGGGATACGGTAAACTGGCGGCGGTTGCCCAAGATATGGAACTGCGGAAGATGATCGAGCGGATTTTATCAAATATCGGGGAGGAAGACGGCTGTCAGATTGTGTTAAAGCCAAATGGCTATTTCAGGCACGGTGCGTTGGAGGGGTACAGCAGGCCGGAAAAGGAAGCGTGCTACATTGGGGAAGCCATCAGAAGAAAGAAGAGGGAGGAACAAATCAGAAGAAAAAAAGAAGAATTGCAGCTTTTGCGGCAGGAACTGGAGGCATTGGAGCAGGGAATAGCCGGATTGGAGAAACGGATTGCCATCTTGCAGGAAGAATATCGCGGGCTGCCCGTATTTGACGAATTGGATGCGGCAATTGCGATGAAGAAGGATTTAAACTGGACGTTTGAAAAGTGCGGTGAAGAGTGCGGGAAGAAACAGAAAGAGAAAGAAGAATGTGAAACGCAAAAAAAGCAGTCCGCACAGCGGGTTATAACCAAGTGCAGGGAACTGCCCTATGAAAGAAACATTGAGAGTTATGAGGAGATACTGGAAGCGCTTTATGAGTATAAAAGTCAGTTAGAATCCTTTCAGATCGCGGTGATGCGCCTTTTGGCGGAGCAAGACAGAGAGGATATGCAGAAACGGCTGATTGAGAAAGAGGAGGACGCAATCGATGCGGAAGATATCCATAAGAAAAGGGCGGAGCGGGAATTACAGGAACAGAGGCTACAGATTGAAAAATTGGAAGAATTCCTGAATGCACCGGAGAACAGGGAGAAAGCGGAACGGTTAAAAACAATTCGGGATGAGCTGGACTTAAAAAGTAAGGAAGAAACGGAATTAGGTAAAAAACAGGCTGTATGGGAAGATGCCGTGAAAAGATTGGAGCCGGATATTGAGATACGGAAAAGTAATGTGATGGAAAAAATGGAGAAGGAGGCCCGGCTCAGGCAATATTTTGATGAAGAATTATCTTTGGGGCTTGTATTTGCCAGAGAAAGCAAAACCATACCGGAGGCGGCTAAACAGGCAGAAAGTGTTATCAGAGAAGCTGACAGAAATAGATCCGTGGCGGAGATTGTGTCGAATCTGGACAGGATTTTTCATGCCCATATTGGAAATCTGGTAACTTACGGGACGTTTATGGAGGAGTGTTTCGCGCAAGGGACAACAGATGCGATGGTTTTGCGTAAACGTCATAGAATCGTCTCTTATATGCAGGGGCGTAAACTATATTTTGAAGAATTCTATCAGGTAATCAAAGAGAGAATTGATGAAACCGAACTGTTGATCCGCCAAAAAGACAGGGAACTGTTTGAGAATATCCTGTCGGATACACTTAGCAGGAAGTTAAATGTCCGTATTGCGGAAAGCAGGAAGTGGATTCAGGATATGTCTTCCCTTATGCGAAAGATGGATACTTCCATGTCGCTGACCTTTTCGTTGGACTGGAGGGCTAGAACCGCGGAGGGTGACGGGGAACTGGATACGGCGGAGTTGGAGAAGATGCTGAACCGTGACAGGGAATTGATGACGGCGGAGGATATTGAAAGGATCTCCGCACATTTCAGAAATAAGATTTATACGGTAAAACAGACGGCGGAGGAAAACGGTGAAGTCTTAAACTATTCTGATTTGGTGAGGGAAGCGCTGGATTATCGGAAGTGGTTTGAATTCAAAATGTTTTATTATCGAAATGACGAGAACAAAAAGGAATTGACAAACGGAGCCTTTAACCGCTTCAGCGGTGGCGAGAAGGCAATGGCCATGTATGTTCCGCTGTTTGCCGCGGTGAATGCGCAATATAAAAAGGCGGAGAATGACGATTTGCCAAGAGTGATTGCGTTGGATGAAGCTTTTGCGGGTGTGGATGACAAAAATATCAGCAGCATGTTTGATCTCGTAAGAAAGTTCGATTTCGATTATATCATGAATTCACAGGTGCTGTGGGGATGTTATGCGTCCGTACCCTTCCTGCGGATCGCGGAATTGCTTCGGCCTGCCAATTCTCAAGTAGTTACGGTGATCTATTATCTGTGGAACGGAAAACAGAGAATCATTGAGGAACAGTAAAGTGGAAGAAAAAATCTTAGAGGAATGCGCGCTTTATTTCAGGAAAGACAAAGCATATACCTGTATGTTTGCTGAGTTGAAGAAGAAATACATAAAATATGGGAGGCTTTCAGGGAAAATTTTTCTTGCAAATTTATCTGAGGCGGAATGCGTCGCTTTGGGTAAAGTGTTTGGGAGAAGTCTGTTGCCGGGTGATTTTGTTTTCTCTGTCTCCGAGTTGCAGGTGGCGCTGAATGAGACGAGGTTCTGTGGAGTCGAAATGGAGGCGCTTGTAGAACGGTATTTTGAGGAAAAGCTTGTGTCAAACAGCCGGAGGAGGGAAGAAAAGAAGGCTTGCAATAACCGATTTTGGGAGGCGGTGCTGGATGAGGTGGGAAGCCGGTTTGGAGAGGACGCCGGGGGAACACAGTGGCTAAAAGGAGTGCGGGAACAGCGTAAATATGGCTATCATTTGATTATCAGGGAGAGAGAAAAATCGAGTGACAGCATAAAAGAAATGCTTATGGAAGTGTGCGGTGCATTGGCATATTTGTCACGGGAGGATAGGAATGGAGCGGGATTTGTCAGGCTGGCGGTGCTGGGGGCGGAGGTCACAAAGAATCCCCACTGCTTTGACAGACAGAATGCGCCTGGACGTTTGCTGATTAGCGCTTTAAGCTATATTTATCGGGAGGAAGAGCCGACAGCCCAGGAAGATATTCTGGCTTTGTATTATAAGGCGGGGATTGCGCCTGATGATATTTCCAGCTATACCACGTGTTACGGAATCCATTTCTACGAAGGCGACAGGGAACATGAAGCCTATCGACATTTTATTGGAAAGGGCGAAAAATATGTCCTGACGCTTTCTAATTTGAGTAGATTGACAAGGGCGGACAGCGGCAGGAAGAAAGTTTTTATTATCGAAAACCAGATGGTTTTTTCTCAGGTTTGTGATGAAATGGATGGGGAGGAATACGCAATCGTGTGTACTTCCGGGCAGCCCAGAACGGCTTCTCTGTTTTTAATAGATTTGCTGCTGAAATCCGAATGTAAACTATATTACTGCGGCGATATTGACCCGGAAGGAATTGAGATCGCGGACAGAGTGCTTACAAGAGGTAAAGGGAAGATTCTGCCATGGAGAATGACGGCGCAGGATTATTATCGCTCGCTATCGGATGAGGCGCTTACAGAAAAACGTTTGAACCGATTGGATAAGATTGCAAACGCTCAATTGAGAGAGCTTGCGGAACTTTTGAAAGCAGAGAAAAAAGCAGGGTATCAGGAGCATTTGATTGATTTGATGGTGGGAGATATTAGGACAGAATAATAGGATAATGAAGAGGATTATTTTATAATGCAACTTGACACTAATTTACCATCAATTTTCCTTCTACTTGACACTAATTTATCATACGCCCTACGAAGTTATGCGGGTTTCAGCGATTTTCACTCAAAAAAAGTGAAAAAAGTTTGT
>CAJURK010000074.1 GCA_910588745.1 uncultured Dorea sp.
ACAATCACAATTTATGACACGATTGATTTACAACTAGCAAGAAAGAGATAAATTTCCAGTTTATCTATTCAATCCTCTATAAACCCTGTATTTTCAAGGCTTATCGCCTATTAAATGTTCAAACCTTATGTATTTTTGATGCAGTCAAAAAGGGTTACAATTTTATCTTTCATATGATTATCGCCTCGCATTACATTGTATAATCATATACTACAACTTTTTGAGTCCCATAAAACGGACTCGAACCGAAACCAACACAGTTATTGACTAACGCGATAAATATTAAACTTGCGAATGAATGCGTATAATATCACAGACATTCCCGTTGTAATACCTATTGGAACTCCATTTCCTCCTTCCTGCCGTATTGCATATATCTTTGAATCTTTTATACAATAATAAAAATTCAATCCTTTTTCCGGGGCATTACAAATTAATACCATCTTTTCTCCCCTCTTATGCAAAATGCACTTCTAGGCAGACTTCCACCGATCTGACCATAAAACTAAAATTGTGCACCTGTATTTTGCAAATTTTGTTTCTCATTTAAAAAGTTAAGCATTTTCTTCTTTAAACATGGTCTCACACTGGCAATTATCCCTATGAAACACAGCCAGCTTACAAAAAACAAAATCCAGAACACTATATTATTTGTTACCTCGAACAGCAAACATAAAACCGCAGATGCCATTACACACATATATATTATAAATCTCTGCTTCTTAAACTGTTCTTTTCCGATTTTCAGTTCAGCAGAGGAAATAACATTCTTTGCATACCTTCCTTCTTTTTTAATATTCTTCGCCACATATTCTTCAATGAAATAGAGTCCAAAAAAACCTAACGCCAAAACTAATACAATTAAAAAATCCTTCAACCACTCTGATTCCTTTAAAACATCATAACACAATTTATTTATTGTTTGCCCTAAATACAACGTCACCAAAATACCCATCTGATACTTCAATGAGAATTTTACTGTGTTATCTTTTTTATAATTCAAATAAATTTGCTCATTCCTATCATAATAAATATTACAAACATCATTTTCCTGATAAATCTGTACGTATCTATTTCTATCCGAAAACAGCATTTCCAATTCCTCCAAAGAACTCCCCAATCGCCCCTTCTACATCTCCTGCTATATTAATTGCATCACGCTCTTCAACTCTTCATTCCCTTCTTCCTTTTTCAGCCTCCACGGACTGTCCTTCAAACCACTTTCCAAATACAAGTATCTGGTATCGGATTTTGTCTCTCCAATACCAGATATCATTTTTCATAACAGAATAAGCACTATACCGCTTCGTTCAAAGTATCTTTACCGTTACGTTTCTAGATTTCATATATTCGATTACTATATGTTCTTCACCAACTGACAGAATTTTTCTACATTTTCCTTCTGTCCTTTTATGTCTGATCCAACCGTATTATTCATCAGAGCCAATTTCATTTTCGCATTCTCGATATGCAGGATAACGGTTGTCCGGCCTGGTATCAGCCCTTTCTTAACCTCTGCTTTTGTAATACTTCCCACCGGGATAGACAGCCTGTTCTTTATTTTGCTGACATCAATGGAATCTATAATGACAAAATTAATGCTTTTCTCTGTCATTCCCAGATAGCAGTATGCGTTGCTTAACGCCCCTAATGCCGCCGCGCCGCTGCCCGCAATCAGGGAAAGCCCTCCTATCTTGGCATAGGTCTTTGCATCGGCCATAATGGTTCCCCAGAGCCTGCACTGGTAAGTCTCGCCTTCTCCGGCAACCGCATTTAACATCTCGTTCTTGTCTCTCTCATTCATCGTCTTCATTCTTCTTCCTCCTCATTCTTTTTTTCTGCAACAACTTTTACGATATAATATAGTTCTTTTCCATTATTCACTATTTCATTATAAAACGGCGACAGGATTTTTAATCCGTTTTCTTCAGCAAGCATCAGAAGTGCTGCATAGGCCTTTTCCATATTTGTTTCAAAATCGTCCATCACCACCACGGAAATCATATTCTCCACCAAATAATACGTCTGGAATTTCAGCCCGTTTCTTAACATGCTGCCTGTGTTTTCCGCCGGATAGAAAAATTCCACTTCCATGTTAGCGTCTTTATCCATCCTCTTTACTGCATAAAAGAAATTCCCTCCCGGTTTCAGACTGTTTTTCCTGCACAATCCAAGGAAATCCTCTATGATACTGCCAATCTCTTTATATGGGAACGCATACTCCCTTGAGTAAACATTCATACATTGTATGCTGTCATATTTATTCATCCCATGTCTCTCCCTGTACTGGAATATAAATGTCGACAACCTTTCCTCCGGGGATGGGAATGATTGCGTAGAAAATATCACGGTAAGCAGTTCCTTCCTGCTTCAGATCGTTTTCCATTTCCTCAGAAGAGCTTTCTATGCTGGTATTCTCCGGAATCGTTCTGGTAAACAGACAGTCTGTATATACAATCCGGTCACAGAAATATCCATCCGCTGTATTTTCTAGTTTTTTCATCCTGTTCATTGGGAACCATATTTCATAAGATATTTCTTCACTTATGCATTTATGTATGATGACCGGCCCGGTAAGGTAAATACCTTCCTTCCGAAGTTCCATCCCCCGCATGGACAGTTCATCCATATCCAAGATGCTCTTTTCTTTTCCTTTATAAATAAATACATTGTATAATTCCAAGCTGCATTTTTTCACTTTCACTTGTTCTCCTCTCCCTAGATTACAGTCCTATCACCAATAATATACGTTACATCCATTTGAATAATCCCTCAGCGGTCTTTGCAAATACGAAGGCATCTTGTATACACAGATACTACGCGGTATTTCCGCATTCTGGATAAGGCTTTTTATCACTTCTTTTTTTGATATGCCCGCCTGTTCTTCTACATAATTCTGATAAACCTCTCGGAATATGGCGCTTACCTCCTCTTCCTGTTTCCCGAGAACCTCTTCTGGCAAAATATCCAAATTAAACCATATATACTCGCCAAACTTTGTTCTGCCTTCAGCAGACAGCTTTCTTCCCAGATCAATCTCAACTGTGTCACCTGTAAGGTACATTGCCCACACCGGAGTGGTATCCCTATTCTTTAAACTCGATGTTGGCATTGCCCTGCCTAATACCATCATTTCCTTTGACAGATACCTCCAATTGACTCTTAACCAATGTTCGCTTTCTGCAAAATCTATTTTATTCATTCCATTTTCTTTTAAATAAGCTATATCCGTGAACGTTTCATTCTCAAACAACTCTTCCAATTCTTCTTTCGTGAATATCTTATTAAAATATGGTATACAACGATAATATGTACGTACATAATTCAATATCGGTTTAAAGGTTAACAAAGCAAGCAGCACGATAACTATAAATGGCCAATCTTGCGACAGTTCTATACCGCTGAGATAAAAAAATCTTACCGCTGCAATAATTCTAAGTGCCAAAAAGAACCAAGCAAAGATCAATATCGCTTTTTTTATTGGGTACAGACGCTTCCATTCACTTCTCTGTATTTCCTTTTTTCCCATTAGAATATCCTCCCCAAATCTCCAAACCAATCACATACTGAGTCTATCCCTATTTTCGCCATATCTACCAAGCTATCTTTCTTTCCGTCATTGTTAACATCCGCAATTCCTACAGAATCTCCAGCCGCCCCGATTACAACTCCCGCAATCGCTCCCACCGCGGTTCCAAGAGGCGGCACAAAAAACGAACCGATTGCTGCTCCGGCCGCCGCGGACGTTGCTCCCCATGAAATGTCTACAGCCGAATCCGTTATTGTATCCTGCAGCCCATCCCATGACGGCCTAAATTCTCCATCTTCAAAAAAATTATCATATGCATTAGAAATTACCGTAAGTGCAGTGCCTGCTGCCCCTAATTTATCTCCTTCTACAAAATCATCCCAAAACTTTATATCTTTTTTAAATGCGTCTGAAAATGTTTTTCCGGCAAGATTTAATTTATTCCCACCTGATTCCTGAAACGCTGCAAGATATTTTTTTAAATCAGTATAATTTAACTCCTTCAAATAGTCACTATCAAGTTTTAAACCATTCCTTGTTAATTTCTTGATATCCAGCTTCTTCCAATCCACATTTTTTATTTTGGCTTTTAAAAAATCCCCAAGGTATTCCCATTTATTAGGCATAGAACTTTCTATAATATCTCCAGTCATCTGAAGGTAAAACTTATTTCCTATTTTATTAATCTTAAAATGGACTCCATTCCGCAATAAAAAAATAGACTGCTCATTATCCTGAAACCAATTAAGTAAATCCAGCGATTCTAATGCATCATCTCCCATACCTAAAAGTTTCTTTATGATATCATCAGAAACTTCTATTCCTTCCCTCTCTTCCATATCCGCCAGATATCCCGGCCATGCATTTTCAATCATCTCTTTCCATCCCATATCGGACTTGGAAAGTTCAAACCGTCCCGCCGCCCCGTTCCATCCTTTCCCTATCGCCGCAATTCCATCTGACACCGCGCCATACAAAGAATCTGCTCCTGAAAATAAAGAACTGGTCTCCGCCTCTATCCGGTACAGCTTCTCGATCTTATCCTGCAAATCCCTGATCAGTATATCATTATCTCCCATACATCCATAATACCTTGAAATTATGCTGTAAAAAGAGGATGAATACTCTGCCAGCGACGGATTCCTCATACAGTTTTCCAGCCTGTTTATCGTATTCTGCATCTGCTGGTTTGCTGACTGCAGATTCTCTATCTTATCATTCAGTTCATCCTCAATCAAATCCTCATTTCCTACCGCGCCTTTCAATGTTTCATTCCCCTGTATTACCGCTTCATTTCCGCAGATCAGCCCCTGTATCACCGCCTGATGGTTCCCAAGCTGTCCTTTCATACTTGACCATGCCGCGCTCTTCAATTCTTCATTCCCTGTAAACTGCGATATTCCGTTCAGAACTCCCATCAGCGCCTGATTGTCCTCCCGCAGATTTCCGATGATACTATCCGCCTGATTTTTTAATCTTCCCGGATAAAGTTCTAATCCCATACCTGTCCCTCCTGATAACTCTCTTCTTCTCTCTTCAGCTTCCTTAGACTATCCCGGAGCTCCTGTGCCATCTCCGACATTTTCGTATCCTTGCATACTTTTGCCTCCCACACTGACTGCTGGAGCGCCAGAACTTTCCCATGAAATTCCGCATCCTTTTGATAACGCGAAAGCATGTCCTGAAATATATCCTGCGTAATCCGATCCTGATAATTCATTTCCTCTTCTGCATCTTCCATCAGCCGGATTACTTTTTCACATTCCTCAATCTTGTCTTTTAATTCCCGTTCCTTTTTATCCGCCATAGCTATTTCTCCTAAAATCCGGAAGACAGCATTGCAGAAATGCTGGCGTCTAACTGCTCAAATGTACTTCCCAGTGTTGCTATATGCCCCGCGTCCTGAGAAAGCGCATTTCGGTATGACGCTTTTTGTGACTGGGCTTTCTCATAAGCGGTAACAGCTTCGCTTTTCGCCGTTATATTCGTACTCCCGTCTGCTGTAATCGTTTTCTGCTGCAGGCCCAGCGCGCTTCCTGCAAGAATCTGCGAGCTGTTAGCTGCCGACTGCTGGCTGCTTTGTATAACATTAGACATTTTTTTGTTCCCCCTTCTTTCATCTATTCATATTTTGGTATTCTTATCCGTACATAAATTCCCCCATGGAACAGCAGGCCGTCCATAAACTGAGGCAGTTCTTTTGCTGAATTGACCGGGAACATCGCTGTTGTTCCCTGACTTCCAAGAAGCAATCCTTCCGTCGTGTTCTTCGCAAACTTCGTCACTTCATCGAAGCCTTTCATTTTACCGGAGTGCGCGCTTAAAATCACGCTGATTCCGACGCTGACAGCCTCGTTCAGCAAAGGCGCAAGCTGCAGCGCCTGAGGTTTCGTCAGTTCCACAAAGTTATCCCAATCGTCTACAACAAGATAAAACGGCGGCATCTGGGCACAGATATCTCTTGGCTTTAACGCGGGACTATCCGCAAGGGCTTCGCGTACCTTCTGATTCCTTGCCGCGATCTCTTCCTTCATCTCCTCCATAAAGGACGTTACCGCTGCCGCATTTTCTATGTAAGTTACATCCTCGGCATTCTTATACGCATACAGTTCCATTGTCTTGGAATCCGCCAGATAGATCCTCCCTGTTCCGATAATCTGTGCGAGGATCATCTTTAAAGCATTGGTCTTGCCTTTTGCGGCCTCCCCAAGAATCGTAAACGGGCTGTTTTCTTTCCTAAACCCGCACTTTCTTACCGTCTCCTTATCCAGCCCCACATAAATATCCTGTTCTGTTCCCGAGTATTGTCCCATACCGGCATATGATAGGGTTTCCGGCAGCACCGGGATCTTCGGCGCCACACTGTCAGGATATATGTTGTTAATGGCTTGAATCAATGCTTTTAACCCCTCTGTATATTCTACCTCTTTTTTAAATTTTATCATAGTGTATACCTGCATTACGCTAACCATACTTTGATATTTAATCAGCGCCCGGCCTTTGATCTCCGACTGCTTATATTTGCTCCTGCCCACAATTATATTTACATCCGATTCGTCAAAGGAATATCCCGCTATCTTATTCTTAAAATTATTATATGTCGCATATTTCATGCCATTGCTTCTGGTTGCCGTTGCTACTGCGAAGATTCCCAGTCCAAATCCGTCTCTGGTTAGCTTTTGGAAAAATTCTTCCGCCTCATAGCCCAATTCTTTCACCACGTCAAAATTATCAATCATGACAAAGATTGCTTTCATTTTCTCTTCCGCAGCCTGATTGTATACTTCAAAGTTCTGTACGGCTGCATCCGCAAGCTTTTTCTTGCGCTCTTTCACTTCCTTCTGCAGGATACGGATCAGTTTCTGCATACGCTCCGTATCTTCAAATGCGATATAATCCGCCGTATGATGCAGTTTGCTAAGCAGTATCAATCCGCTGTTCCCAAAGTCCAGAATATAAAAATTCACATTATCAACCGAATTCTGCATCGCCAGCGTAAGAATAACCGTCGTGAGAAATACGGTTTTTCCATATCCGGCAGAAGCAATATACAAAAGATTCCCATCCTTCATAAAATCAACTTCAAACGGAACCTGTTCCTGATTCTCCGGTACGTCGATCTCTCCGATCTTAACGCAAAGATTCATCCTGAGCGCCCCGCGTCTATCAATTTCTTCCCGCTTACTAGTTGTTCCGGCAATGGTGGAAGCCATGGCTTTCTCACTTCGGCCAGCGGACACTTCTGATAATAATCATGAATATACTGTACGACCGCCGCAAGCTGGGTCTTCAGCCTTTGTCCATCCTCCTTCGTATCGCTCAAATCCTGATTGATCAATTCTCCCTGCCCTAACTCATTGATGACAAATACTCTGTCATCCGTCTTTTCTTTCTCATCCCGTTCACTGTAGGCCGCGCCGCTCCACGCCGACTGGAACAGTTCGTAGATCTCATTATTTCCCACTTGCAGATAAGCCCTCCCGGCTTGCGTAATATTTGCCGCGTCAGGAGTCTTGATAATTTCTTTGCTGTCTGCTTCATTCTGCACCTTTAACGCCAGTTTGAACTTTGAATTCGACCAGATCTGATCGTCTACCACGCCGGTAGGCTTCTGCGTTGCAAGAATCAGATGAACGCCAAGGCTCCGTCCGATTCGGGCTGCTGATACAAGCTCTGCCATAATGCTCATGTACGGTAAAGAAGCAAGCAACTGAAAACAACAGATAGACCGC
>CAJURK010000075.1 GCA_910588745.1 uncultured Dorea sp.
TACATTATCCCCTCTTTCCTACAATACTTGGTTCCGCGTCCTCAAACGTATAGTTTGTAAGAGGCGCTTTCGACGTGGTATCTGCCCCTGCCTGATATTCTCCGTACAATTCGTCAATATCCTTGATAAATTTCCGGTTAAACAGATGGAGCGGAATGCCCTGAGGGCATACGCGGCTGCATTCGCCGCAGTCCGTACATCTTCCCGCTACATGGAAAGCGCGGATAATATGGAACATCTTTTCCTCAAAGGAATCTACGTTAGCCTTCTGCGAGCTGTCAAACTTCGTGCTGTCAAATACGCACTTGCGGCAGCTGCAGGCAGGACACACATTTCTGCAGGCATTGCAGCGGATACACTTACTCAGCTCTTTCTGGAAAAACGCGAATTTTTCTTCCGGACTCATGGCCTCAATTTTTGCCACTTCATCAAAACGCTCCGCATCCTTGGTCTCCGCCGAATCGCCGATCAGCTCGTCGTAGACCATATGCTCCTTGCCCTTGCACGTATGGCACCGCTCTAACATAACGTCCGCGTAAGAGCAGGTCTTATCGCCGTAAATGGTCTGAATTTTCAGCGTATCCGCCTCGTCGGCCAGCTCCGCGCCCTCAATCAGCTCAATTCCTTTTATCCCCTGATTCCGAATCTTCTCGATATCCAGCTTGCCCTTGCACCCTACGCCTACGATGTAAGCCTTGTCTCTGTCTACCCGGTGTTCTTTGATTAGCTGGTTAAAACTGTATGTATCGCATGGCTTTAAGCAGACCATGGTCTTTCCCTCCAGCTTGGAGGCCTCAATCATATATTTACTTAAATTCGCTCCGCAGAAGCCGTTGTAAACAAAATCAACCATCTCTTCTGCCGTCTCAAAGTAAGCCGGCTCCGGATTATAAGGCAAGTCTCCGGCTTTCCAGCCGAGAACCCGTGCCACAGTCCCGTCTGCCAGCAGCTCTTTTGCACGGTTTACTAATTCTTGCATCTTAAATCCCCCAATCTTACATTTTCGCCGAGAGAATAAATCTTCTCCACAAAGCTGTTCATTGTCTCAGAGAACTTCACGCCCTCCGCGGCGGATACCCACTCTACCCTGGTACGCCCGTTTTCCACCCCGATATAATCCAGCATAGAGAACAACAGCGTCATACGCCTTCTGGCGTAGAAATTACCGGTACTGTAGTGGCAGTCTCCCGGGTGGCACCCGCACATGATCACTCCGTCCGCGCCTTTCTCAAATGCTCTTAAGATGAACATCGGATTCACACGGCAGGAGCAGGGAACGCGGATGATCTTCACGTCGGCCGGATAGGTAAGGCGGCTGCTTCCCGCCAAGTCCGCTCCCGCATAGCTGCACCAGTTACAGCAGAATGCGACGATCTTTGGTTTGAATTCTTTCTTTTCTAACGACATATTGCATCCACCTCCGCTATAATCTGTCTGTTTGAGAAGCCCTGCAAATCCATAGCGCCCGACGGGCATGCTACGGTACAAGCGCCGCATCCCTGGCACAGAGCGCTGTTTACTACCGCAATGCGGCGTGTCTCACGGATACCATGGTCGTTGACCTCTTTGTCCTCATAGGTAATCGCGCCGTAAGGACATACATTCTCACAGGTAGAGCATCCGTTGCACAGTAAGATATCCGACTGCGCGGTACATGGATTGGTCAGAAGTTTATCCTTCGCAAGAAGTCCGATTGCCTTTACTGCGGCCGCGCCTGCCTGGGCGACGGTCTCCGGGATGTCTTTCGGCCCCTGGCATACGCCGGATAAGAAAATACCCGCGGTAGGCGACTCCACCGGGCGGAGCTTCGCATGAGCTTCCGTCAGGAAATTATTGGTATCGATACTTGCCGTCAGCATGGTCGCAATCTTTCTCACATCCGGGTTCGGCTCAATGGCTGTCGCAAGAACCACCATATCCGCTTCTTTCAAAATCTGTTTATTGTCAAGCAGGTCGGAACCCTGTACCAAAAGTTTTCCGTTTGGCTGCGGGATGACCTTTCCAACCTGTCCCTTGATATAATTCACTCCGTACTGCTCTACGGCTCTCCGGTAGAACTCGTCAAAATTCTTTCCCGGCGTACGGACGTCGATGTAAAATACGGTTACGTTCACATCCGGATATTTATCCCGGATCAGCATCGCATGCTTCGCCGTATACATACAGCAGATCTTAGAACAGTAAGGCTTGCCCCGGTCGTCTGAGCAGCGGCTTCCCACACACTGGATAAATACGATCTCTTTCGGAGCTTTTCCGTCAGAAAGGCGCTCTAAATGTCCGTGGGTCGGACCCGCCGCATTCATGACGCGCTCTAACTCCAGGGAGGTAATTACGTCCTTGCTCTGGCTGTATGCGTACTCGTCATATTGATCAAGTTTAATCGTGTCAAACCCGGTTGCAACCACGATAGCGCCGTATTTTTCTGTAACGATTTCATCCTTTTGCTCATAATCGACGGCTCCTGCCTGACATACTTTGGCGCAGAGGCCGCACTTTCCGGTCTTAAATTTGATGCAGGCTTCCCTGTCGATTACCGGCACGTTCGGGATTGCCTGTGCAAATGGAGTGTAGATAGCGCTTCTGGTATTCAACCCTCTGTTAAATTCGCTTGGCGCCTTCTTGGACGGACATTTCTCCTGACAAACACCGCAGCCGGTACATTTGTCCATGTCTACGCTTCTGGCCTTCTTGCGGATATCTACCGTAAAATCTCCCACGAATCCGCTGACCTTCTCCACTTCGCTGTATGTATAAATGTTAATCTTCTCATGGGCGGAAGCCTCCACCATCTTCGGCGTCAGGATACACGCGGAACAGTCCAGCGTAGGGAAGGTCTTGTCAAGCTGGGACATCCTTCCCCCGATGCTCGGCGTCTTCTCCACGATATCCACCTCATAGCCTGCGTCCGCAATATCTATCGCAGTCTGGATTCCCGCAATGCCGCCGCCGATAACAAGGGCTCTCTTAGTAACCCGGCTCTCCCCCGGCTGAAGAGGCGCGTTCAAATTCACCTTAGCAATCGCCGCCCGCATCAGGATAACCGCCTTTTTAGTGGCCTCTTCCACGTCCTTGTGAATCCACGAACAATGTTCGCGGATATTGGCAATTTCAACCATATAGGGATTTAATCCCGCGCGCTCCGCCGCTTTCCGGAACGTAGCCTCATGCATACGCGGGGAACAGGAACACACCACCATTCCTGTTAAGTTCTTCTCCTGAATCGCCGCCGCGATCTTCGCCTGTCCCGCCTCGGAACACATATACTGGTAGTCTTCGGCATGGACGACGCCCGGCTCCATCAGAGCCATCTCCGCTACTTTGCTTACGTCTACCGTTGCGGCAATGTTACTTCCACAGTGGCAGACAAATACTCCGATCCTCTGCACTTAGACTCACCTCCTATACCTTCTGAATGCACTGACCAATAACTGCTGCGGAAGCTCCGGGTCTAATAATTCCGGTATCTCGTCCGCAAGCAGGTAGTTCTGTCCCTTCTGGCGCACCACAATCTGTCTTGCGGCGTCAATCAGCTTCCCGGGTTTCACATCGCGGGGGCATCTCTCCACGCATGCAAAGCAGGAAAGGCATTTCCAGAGCGACTTGGAATTTACCAGGCTTTCAATATCTTCATTAATTACGTAGGATACAAACTGATGCGGCTTGATATCCATCTCGTTATAGGATGGGCAGGATGCAGAACATTTGCCGCACTTCATGCATTTCAGCGGATTCACGCCGCTGATTTCCTTGATCAGTTCCGCCTGTTTCTTTTCAGAACTCATGACTTCTGCACCTCCTCTTTTATTTCCTCCGCGTCGGGTACGCCCGCGTTTTCATTCCGGCATCCCTCAAGAACGCCCAGCGCCTCTGCCAGAAGCTCGGTAAAGTAAACGACTGGAAGGGATGCTTTTGCACTCTTATTCAGATTATACAGGCAAAGCGGACAGGCCGTAGTCAGCGTCTCGGCTCCAAAACCCCGCGCGCTCTCCATAATCTTCTCACACATATTCTTTGACAGTTCCTTTTCTTTCAAGGATATGTAACCGCCGCAGCACTCGTTGCGGTATGGGTAAACCACTGGCTCCGCGCCGATTGCACGGATAAAATCTTCGATAATCCTCGGATTCTCCGGATTGTCAAAGGCAAGAAGCTTGCTGGGACGAAGGAGCAGACATCCGTAATACGCCCCGATCTTCTTCCCGGTCAGAGGCTTTACCACCTTCTTCTTCAGCTCGTCAAATCCCACCTTGTCACGGAGAACCTCCAGAAAATGAAGAACCTCCGTCTCGCCTGCATAGGGTTCCTTTAACTCCATATAATTGTTCGCCCTGGTGCGGATATCCTCCACATTCCTCATGTCGTCATTGACACGCTTCATCACGTGGTGGCAGGCAGAACACATCGTCACAAGCGTCTGTTCTTTCTCCTTGGCCTCGTTCAGGGCGCGGACACAAGACAGCTTTGTCGCAATCTCATCCGTACCAAGTGGATAAACGCCGCCGCAGCACTGCCAGTCTGAAATTTCTTCCAGCTCTATACCAAGCGCCGCTGCTGAAGCCCTTGCATAAACATCCAGATCTATTGCCTTTGTCCTCAAAGTGCATCCCGGATAATAACTGTACTTCATAGTTCCCGCTGTCCTTTCTATCATATTATAAATCAATCTGAGCAATAACCTTTTTCAGCGCGTCGGCGCTTGCCGTCAGCTTCTCAACTTCTTCATCGGTAAGCGCCATCGGGATCTTGCTCTGGATACCGTTTGGCCCAACCAGCGCAAGGGTGCTTAAGCACACGTCTTCAATCCCGTACTCGCCGTGCATCATGGAAGAAACTGTTGTAACAGATTCGGAAGCGGACATCAGAATGCTGCATAATCTGCATACTCCCCTGGTTACCGCGTAGAACGTAGCGCCCTTGTTGGCAATAATCTCGCCGCCGGATTTCTGCACATAAGTAAGCATAGCGTCCTTATCCAGCTTCTTCGCTTCCTTGCCAAGCTTCGGCATCATCTCATAATAGTCGTCTACGTTAACGCCTGCGATTCTTGCCGCAGACCATGGAACAAAAGAGGTATCCCCATGCTCGCCGTATACATAGGCATGGATATTTCTCTGCGCAACGCCGAAATGCTCGGAAAGCCCGCAGCGAAGACGCGCGGAATCCAAAATCGTCCCGGAACCGATGATCTGGTTTTCCGGAAGCCCTGAAATCTTAGTAAATACATATGTCATAATATCAACCGGATTACTTACGATAATATAAAGCGCGTTTGGCGCAGCCTTTACAATCTCCGGTGTAATCTGCTTTAAAACATTAACATTTGTCTGCGCCAGCTCAATTCTGGTCTGTCCAGGCTTACGTGCAATTCCCGACGTAATGATTACGATATCCGAATCCTTCGCATCCTCATATTCGCCCGCAACGATGGAGATCGGATCCCTAAAACATGTTCCCTGCTCGATATCCATTACTTCGCCTTCTACCTTTTCCTTGTTGATATCGATCATGACAATCTCAGACGCCATGTCCTCTCCAGACAATGTGTACGCTATTGTTGAACCAACACTTCCTGCTCCGATGATAGTAATTTTGCTGTTCATGTTTTCTCTCCTTCTGACTTTGTTTTTTCTATATCTATGATAAGATAACAGAAATATGTCGTTTTCTGCCCTTACCCTCAATTATGATAGCACATTGATAACTAATTAACAAGCAATTTTTTGTCTAGAATGTTAAAAAATCAACCTATTTTCTCCAATCAAAAAATCCACAAAAAATATGCTGTAAAGGATTTTAAAAGCAGCATTTTTTTTGTGGATTTTGCACATCAGGCTCTTCCGTTCGCCTACTCAATCCGGATAAGCATAACCTCTCTGTTATACGCCGGCGTAAGGCGCCGCAATCTCCTTAAACCGATCCGCATGTTTCTCATACCACGGATCAAATTTCATTCCCGCATCGGAAATCTCTTTTCCAAGTTCTTTCAAGAATAACGGTATCTCAGCTTCTGTGAGCGTGCCGATTTGTTCTCCGAAGCGCTCTCCTCCTTCTCTGTCATTTCCATTTACAGTAAGCACAAACGCAGGCTCCGGTTTCCCATCCACCTTTTTCACCGCTCCCCTAAGTCCGATCCTTCCGATCTGATGGGTTCCGCAAGAAGACGGGCAGCCGGAAATATGAATCCGGGGCAGCACGCCGTCCTCATATCCCCATTCCTTCGACGCGGCTACTAATTCGGCCAGCAGCTTCTGGGAATCTCTCAGCCCAACCTGGCAGATGGACGCCCCGATACACGCAACGGACGCTTCAAACGCGGTCTTTGCACTATCCTTTGTAATCTCAAGAATTTTCTGCGCCTCTGCGCCGGTAAGATTGATCACATACAGCTTCTCGTCCGGTGCGATTCGGATCTCTGCCTGATCCATATCTTTCATCGCCACATACAGCTCCTTAAGCTTCTCAGGCGCCGGGCAGCCTCCGATGGGGTGGTATTCCACCGCATACAGCCCTTCCTGCTTCTGAGCGACGGCTCTTTTATCATCTGCCTGAACGCCGTCAGATTTCTTTGTAATCACCGACGCCTCCGTCTGAATATCCAGCTTCTCCTCCTGCATGGCCTCCGCCAGTTTCTCCCGATACGCCTCCGCATACCGTTCTCCCAATACCTCCTGCATATACCGGGTTCTCGCCTTCGCCCGGTTCTCATAGTTGCCATAGGCCACAAACAGCTTTACCATAGCTTTCACATAGTAAAGAATCTGGCTTCCCGGAACCGCCTCAGCCACCAAAACGCCCATTTTGGGATGATTGCCAAGGCCGCCCGCGCTGTAAACGTCAAACAGGCCGTCCTTTCTTGCAGCAAATCCAAGATCCCGGAACGTTGCATGGGTATGGTTTGCCCGAGAATTAGAAAAACCCACTTTCAGCTTTCTCGGCAGCTTTACCGTCTTAATCATCCCCATCAAATATTCGCCCGCCGCTTCCGCATAGGGAAGCACGTCAAAATATTCCTCTTTCTCCACGCCCGATAAAGGCGACGCCATCACATTCCGCGGAAAATCCCCGCCTCCTCCTCTTGTTACAATTCCGTACTCCAACGCGGCAACAGCCAGATCGCAGACTGCGTCCGCGCTCAGGTTATGAAGCTGGATCGTCTGACAGGTTGTAAGATGAACCTTGTCAATCTTATATTTCTCTAACGACCTGACTACAAATCCAAGCTTATCCACTGAAAGTCTTCCTCCCGGCAGGCGAAGCCTTAGCATGCTCTTCTTTCCGCCTCGCTGGGCATAACTTCCGAACCCGCCGGAAAATCCCTTATATTGAGGCGCCGTAACCTCGCCTGCATAAAACTGCCTGGTCACCTTTTCAAATTCTTCGTAATCCTTTTTCCATTCCATTTCCTGCACCTTCCTGTTCCTTACTTCTATAAATTTTTATCATATCAAACATGCTTTATGAATATAGTATATCGATTGAATTCTAAAAATACAATTAAAAATTCTCTATATCAAAATTTTGCTCTTGCTGTTTTAGATATATTTGTACATGTTGCTCTGAACAAGTCGGTCATTTTTTGCGGACAGTTCAATACATATCAAACAATAAACAATCCCAAATATCATCTATATTGTATCGTTGATTGAGTAACTTTTATCTGTGACTGTTTATCATCT
>CAJURK010000076.1 GCA_910588745.1 uncultured Dorea sp.
TTCAGTTGTCAATTTTCGGTTGGTATCTCGTTCATTGAGATTCCGAGAAGTTATATATACAGAAGATTATAGCAAAAAGAACAGGAAAATACCAGAGGAAAGATGGACGGACAATAGATTGCAAGAGAAAAACTGTCATGCTATAATAACAAAGAATAAACAGGAGGAAGATAAAGATGATTGGAATAATTGGAGCAATGGATGAAGAAGTTGCCGCGCTGAAAGAAGCGATGGAGACAGAAGAGCCTGTGGAGCGCGCCGGAATGACATTTCTTAAAGGGAAGCTTGGCGGGAAAGCAGTTACGGTAGTGCGCAGCGGCATCGGCAAGGTGAACGCGGGAATCTGCGCCCAGATCCTGGTGTCTGAATTTGGGGCGGATGTGTTGATTAATACAGGAATTGCGGGTTCGCTGGATGCAAGGATTGATATTGGGGATATGGTTATTTCTACGGATGCGCTTTACCATGATATGGATGCTACAGCCTTTGGTTATCCGGTGGGAGAGGTGCCGAGAATGGGAATCCTTTCATTTCCGGCGGACGAGCGTTTGGTGAAGCTTGCAGCGGAGGCCAATGCGGAGGCGAATCCGGATATCCATACTTTTACCGGGAGAGTTGTAAGCGGCGATCAGTTTGTGGCTTCGGACGAGACGAAGGGGAAGATATTAGAGAACTTTGGCGGGCTTTGCACCGAGATGGAGGGAGCCGCAATCGCACATGCGGCGTACCTGAACAAAGTTTCGTGTGTCATTATTCGCGCGATTTCGGATAAGGCGGACGGCAGCGCGTCGGAGGATTATCCGACCTTTGAGAAGAAGGCAATCGGGCATAGCGTAAGGCTTGTGAAGAGTCTAGCGGCTAAAATTTAGCCGGAAGCGTTTTCGTTTGGAGCGGAGACTGCCGCGACAGTTTCTGACAGCTTTGGGAGGATTCGCCAGAGTGCGGCAGGTTTCGGATATTTTTATGCGAAATATGGAAAACGGTTTTACTACCCTCTTTTTCTGATTCGGTTATAATCGAATCAAAGAAGGAGGGTAAGATTATGTTGGAAGTAAATTTGGACAGGCGGCTTCTGCTGATACTGATAGGAGTTTTTGCAGTAATCGGAGTAATCAGTAAATGCGTGGTCAGTATTTCGCTGAAAAGTCTTATGAGGGCGGCGGGGAATATGGGAAAGAGTTCCCACTCGCTGATGCGGCTGGTGAGGGCGAAGTACGAGCATACCTGCATGGTCAGCGACCGGGTACAGAATGTAGAGGTATTTGTAGAAAAGTACATATATGAATACCGAATTCTAAGAATCCGCCTCCATAGCTGGAGAAGGCTGGAACGGGCGGCTGCCTGGGGGTGTCTCATGGCGGGACTTGTGGGCGCAGGGATTGAATATGCCTTTATGGGAATGACAGATTTTGTACTGCAGAGCGCCGGAGGCGGCGCGGCAATCGGAATCCTGCTGTTTCTGATGCGGATAGCGATGGATGAGGAATACTGCCTAAACGTTATCCGTACATATATGGTGGATTATCTGGACAATTTCTGTGCGAGAAAGTTTGAGAAGAACAGAGAGCTGAATAATCCGGAACGGCCAAGGCCCAGGGAAGAAGTTCCGGCTCCGACAAATGAACCGGAGATTCTGCCGCCAGTGATGCCGGAACCATATCGAGCGCCTGAAGCCGGAACGGCGCCAGAAGGACTGAGGATGGCAGAGCGAAGAGAGTACGCCATCGACAGCCGGGGAGGAAGGGCGATCGATAACCGCAGAGATAACCGAACGGCCGGACAGTCAAATGAGAAGGGAGATATTCGGCTTGCCGGTAACGGTCTGGAGGAAGTCCTGGCCGCAGAGAGTTCTGCGGATGCTCGAATAGTCCGGCAGGAGACTGATAATTCGGCGGACGGGCAGGCGGTTCTGCAGACGACAGAGAGTCGGGCAGATGAAAAGTCGATGGCAGGAGATGCGTATGGGGAGGAACTCCGGGTAGAAAGAGTTTCCGAGAAATTGCTGGAAAATATTGTGGAATCTGCGGTGGCGGATACCAAATGGGTAGAGGCTACAGGCTCCGGCTCGAAGAAATCCGATGCGAAGGGTAAGAAAACGGCCAGAGGGAGGAAAAAGGAGCAGCAGCTTGCGGAACGCCTGGCTGAGAAAGCCGTGGAGAAAAGCATGGAGGCAGCGGCAGAAAGGGCTGCGGAGAAGCTTGCGGCGAACGCGGCTGGGAAGGCAGAAGAACATGAGGAGGACAAGCCAATGGGAGCGCTGTCCAAGGAAGTTCTGATACGCGAAATCCTGGAAGAGTTTTTGGCTTGATAAAACTGCTGTAAACTGGTAAAATGAAAATAGCCATTGCAAAACACTGCAAATTCAAGCGCCTTTCCCACACGGAAGAGAAGTAAAGAGCCGCAATGCCGAAGGCGTTGGTAAACTTAAAAATTACTAAAGAAAAACCCATGTGATTTTGGAGATTTTAAGATATCTATGAATGGATTATATGATAAACTTAGAGAATACAGTACGTCTGACTATTACGGATTTCATATGCCGGGACATAAGAGGCATGCGCCGGGAGATATAGATCTCCCTTATGGAATTGATATTACAGAGATTGAAGGGTTTGACGATCTGCATCACGCGGCCGGGATATTGAAGGATGCGCAGGAACTCGCGGCGAAAGTGTACGGGGCGGATGAGACCGGATTTTTGGTGAACGGAAGTACGGCGGGGATCCTCAGCGCAATTCTCGGCTGTACCCGAAGGGGAGACCGAATACTTGCGGCAAGGCACTGCCACAAATCGGTCTATCATGCAATCGATATGAATGGGCTGAGACCAGTGTATTTGTATCCGGAGTTTGACGAGAACATTCATATGAATATGGAAATTTCTGTAAGCGCAGTGAAAACTGCGCTTATGGAGTATTCGGACATTCGGGCGGCTGTGATAGTTTCGCCTACATTTGACGGAGTAATTTCGGATATTGGGGAGATTGCTGCGGCGGTACATGAGTATGGGATTCCGCTGATTGTTGATGAGGCTCATGGGGCTCATTTGGGATTTCATCCGTATTTCGAGGAGAACGCGCTGGCAAAGGGAGCGGATGTGGTTATCCAGAGCGTACACAAGACTTTGCCGTCGCTGACCCAGACGGCTCTTCTCCATGTAAAGGGAGAGCTTGCGGAACGGGGAAGGATTTTTCGGTATCTGGATATGCTGCAGTCTTCCAGTCCTTCTTATATTTTGATGGCGAGTATCGATCACTGTATCCATCTTCTTGATGAACGGCCGGAAGAGTTGTTTGAGCCTTATGCGAGCCGTCTTTCGGCGCTTAGGGAGAGTCTGAAAGGGCTTCGATGTCTGAAGATTATAGAGACAGAACGCTATGATTATTCAAAGCTGGTTATTTCTGTAGGCGGATCGGGACTGACCGGAAAGGATTTGTATGGGATACTTCTGTCGCGATACCATCTGCAGATGGAGATGGCGGCGGGGACGTATGTAATTGCGATGACTTCGCCGGGAGATACGCCGGAAGGATTTGAGCGGCTGAAGAAGGCGCTGTTTGAGATTGATGATGAGTATGCCGGAAAGGTTTCTGACAGCAAGAATCAGGAGACTGTTGAAAAGGGAGAAGGACAGCCTGCGGAGGAAGTGCAAAAGGAAAGCCGCAGTACGGACGGTTTGTGGGGACTTCCGGTGAATGAACAGGCTATGACCAGCAGGGAAGCTTTTGAAATCAGCGACGGTGAAAGGGCGTCAGAGAGCCTTTTCTGGGAAAGCGCGGTAGGAAGGATTTCAGCAGAATATGCATATTTGTATCCGCCGGGCAGCCCGCTGGTGGTTCCAGGCGAACGTATTTCGCCAGAGGCGGCAAGACTGCTGGAGAAATACCGGGAGGCGGGGTTTCGCGTCGAGGGCCTGGAAACGGAAGGACAGATAAAGGTTCTTAAGCTTACATAGGGAGAGAATGAGGTTCGGACAGATGGGTAAGATATATTATATGATGGGAAAAAGTTCATCCGGTAAGGATACGCTGTATCGAGAGATACTTAAGCGCTGTCCCAGACTTCGTAAGGTGGCGCTATATACGACGCGGCCGCCGAGGGAAGGGGAGAAGAGCGGCGTTCAGTATTATTTCGTTGGTGAAACAAAGCTTAGGGAGCTGGAGGCTGCCGGGAAGGTGGTTGAACTAAGAGAATATCATACCATACATGGCATATGGAAATATTTTACCGTGGACGACGGACAGATTGATCTGTATCATCATAGTTATCTGATAATCGGGACGCTGGAATCTTATGAAAAGATGCAGAAGTTTTACGGGGCAGAGAATCTGTTTCCATTATATATAGAAGTAGACGACGGAGAACGGCTGGCGAGAGCCATTGAGCGGGAGCGCGGCCAGGCGGAGCCAAAGTACAGGGAGATGTGCAGGAGATTTCTTGCGGATGAAGAGGATTTTCGGGAGGAGAATCTTGCGCGTCTGGGGATAAACAGGAGATTTGAAAATACGGACATAGAGATATGTCTTGAGAAGATCATAGAGGAGATACAGAATGGGCAGCTTTAAAGACGTAGTAGGACACAAGAATATTATCGGATATATCAGAAGCGCGGTGCGGGAAGACAAAGTGTCTCACGCTTATATTATGAATGGAGCCAGGGGATCCGGCAAGAAGATGCTGGCGCTTTTGTTTGCGGAGACGCTGCTTTGTGAGGAACACGGACCGGATCCGTGCAGCAAATGCCACTCATGCAGGCAGGTGGACGCAGGGAACCATCCGGACCTGATTCTTGTCCGCCATGGACAGATGAATTCCATTGGGGTGGAGGATATCCGTACCCAGGTAAATAATGATATTATGATCAAGCCTTATCAGGGACCTTACAAAATATATATCATTGACGATGCGGATATGATGACACAGCAGGCGCAGAACGCCCTGCTAAAAACCATGGAAGAGCCGCCGGAGTATGCGATTATATTCCTTCTGACAGAGAATGCCGAGGTACTGCTTCCAACCATTACTTCCAGATGCGTCATGCTGAAGCTGCGCAATATTAAAGATACGCTGATTAAGAAATATCTGATGGAGAAGCTTCAGGTGCCGGATTATAAGGCGGATATGTGTACGGCGTTTGCGCAGGGGAATATTGGCCGTGCGGTTCTGCTTGCAAAGTCGGAGCGCTTTCATGAAATTCGGGAGGAGGCCGTGAACCTGCTCAAGAATATCCGCGAGATGGAATTAAGCGAGTTGATGGAGGCGGTCAGACATATTCATACGTACAAACTGGAAGTAGAAGACTATTTCGATATTATTATGATCTGGTATAGGGACGTATTGATGTACAAAGCTACCAAAGATGTGGACAAGATTGTGTTTAAAGAACTGGGAGCGGAAATTAAAGAACGGGCAAGGAAGAGTTCTTATGAAGGAATCGAGCTGGTGCTGGAAGGTTTGGAAAAAGCAAAGGCGAGACTCAGGGCAAATGTCAATTTTGTGCTTGTAATGGAACTGCTATTTCTTACGATAAAGGAGAATTGATTTATGACGAAAATAATTGGAGTGAGATTCCGCACGGCGGGCAAAGTGTACTTTTTTGCGCCGGGGAAATTTGATGTCCATGTAGGAGATAAAGTAATTGTGGAGACGGCAAGGGGTGTAGAAATCGGTTCGGTTGTGACCGGAGTGCAGGAAATAGACGACGGGAAGATCGTGCAGCCGCTGAAACCGGTTATCCGAATTGCCACGCAGGAGGATAGGCGTAAGGAGACGAAGAACCGGGAGCGGGAGAAAGAGGCGTTTGCAATTTGTCTGGAGAAGATTCGCAAGCACGGTTTGGATATGAAGCTGATTGATGCGGAATATACTTTCGATAATAATAAAGTGCTGTTTTATTTTACCGCGGATGGGAGAATTGATTTCCGGGAGCTGGTAAAGGATTTGGCGGGGGTGTTCCGAACCCGGATTGAGCTGCGGCAGATAGGGGTGCGCGATGAGACAAAGATCCGGGGCGGACTTGGTATCTGCGGGAGGACGCTATGCTGCCATACTTACCTGACGGAATTTGCGCCGGTATCCATCCGGATGGCAAAAGAGCAGAACTTGTCCCTGAATCCCACTAAGATTTCCGGAGTATGCGGAAGGCTTATGTGCTGTCTGACCAATGAGGAAGAGACGTATGAGGAGCTGAACAGTCACCTGCCTTCAGTGGGGGATTATGTGACGACTCCCGAACGGCTCAAAGGGGAGGTTCATTCTGTGAATGTACTCCGTCAGCTTGTGAAGGTCGTAGTGGATCTGGATAATGATGAGAAAGAAATCCGCGAGTATAAGGTTGGGGAGCTTCGTTTTAAACCGAGAAGAAAGAAAAAAGATGTGAGGCTGTCTTCCGAGGAAATGAAACAGCTAAAGGCGCTGGAAGAAAAGAACGCGGTGTCGAAATTAAATGATGAATAGTGAATTTGACAATAAAAATGTTTCTATAGAAAGCAAAGGGAGAAGCAATCTTCTGCGGGAGGGAGAACGTCTGGATGATTTGCAAACCGGAGGATACTATCTGATTCAGAATCCGAAACAGTTTTGTTTCGGTATAGACGCAGTGCTGCTGTCTTCTTTTGCGAAGGTGAAGAGAGGAGAGCGGGCGCTGGATCTAGGGACGGGAACCGGTATTATCCCCATTCTTCTGGAAGCTAAGAATGAAGGGCAGTTTTATGGGGGATTGGAAATACAGGAAGCCAGCGCGGATCTTGCAAGGCGCAGTGTTCGATACAATCATCTGGAAGAGAAGATTGAGATAAGAACCGGAGATATTAGAGAAGCGGCGGCGATATACGGAGCGGCTTCTTTTGAAGTTATAACGGTAAATCCTCCTTACATGATCGGGGAACATGGGGTAAAGAATGCGAACGAGGCCAGATATATTGCACGGCATGAAGTGTTCTGTACACTCAGGGACGTGCTGGAACAGAGCGCGAAACTTCTAAAAGAAAAAGGGAGGTTCTATATGGTACATAGGCCGTTCCGGCTGCCGGAAATATTGAAAACAATGTGCGAGTGCCGCATTGAGCCGAAGAGAATGCGTCTGGTGCATTCGTATGTGGATAAAGAGCCTAATATGGTATTGTTAGAAGGACTCCGGAATGGGAGGCCTAGAATGAAAGTGGAGCCGCCGCTGATTGTATATGGAGCGGATGGACAGTATACAAAAGAGGCGCTTAGCATGTATGGAGAAATGAAAAAATTTCGTTAAAACCAAAGATTTTGAATGAAAAGCAGGCGTTAAAGGAATATGAAACTAAAAAACCCTGGAGGAACTCATGCAATTAAGACGTGATTCCTTCAGGGTTTTTTGAAATTATTAGGAAAGGATAATTAGAAAATCCTAAAGCTGGTTACTTTAAGAGTATTCGGCAATTTTTCTGGAATAGCTGACATTACAGATGATTTTGACCAGAAATCTGACCCCGAACAGAGAAAACTTCAAGCCGTTCCATTTGCTGTCTTTTTAGTTCCATGGAAGGGTGTACATACCGCTGCAGAGTGATGTTGATATTTGCGTGTCCCAGAATTTCGCTTAAAGACTTAATGTCAAATCCGGTCTCAATACATCTGGTAGCAAACGTATGCCGTTACGGTATAATAACGACAAACGGAAAAAGCCTTGATTTTCAAGGGGT
>CAJURK010000077.1 GCA_910588745.1 uncultured Dorea sp.
GGTTCATCCGACCGATGAATCTTGGTCGGAAAGCTCACGATTCCGAGAGCCTATATATCATATAGATTAATATTATCTTTGAAACACTGTAGGTATCTGCTGTTTCTTTCACTAAATCACCCAGTGCGCCAGCACATTATTATTTATGTTGCGGTTGTATTGCCGTAAAATGAAACTCCCCGCAGCAAGCTGCGGGGTATCAGCCCGAGACTCACTTCGTTCGTCATTAGTTTGTTGCGCAGCAAGCTGCGGGGAATTAAACCCTCTTTGGGATTAAAAAAACATAACTGTACGGATCCGCATGTTATGGCATTTCAATATTTGCAATATCGTTTTAGCATTTTGGAACCGAAAAATAGCTGCCCGGCAGGTTTCAACCTGTACAGGGCAGCTATGCCTTTTTCAATATTTCTCTTTCCTGTATGTGAAAAACATTGGAAATTCAACGGGGTTAGGCAGTAAGTATTATGCCAACTGTAATTTCTTTTCCAATTCAAGCGCCTGTTCCAGAGTAAGCCTAGAATATAACGCTATTTCCTTTGAAGACAATTTCCCTGTCTCTATCATCCTCGTTACGGAATCTATTTTTTCCTGTTCCACACCCTACTCAAATTTTTCCTGATAATGCATCTGTAAAGTCATATAATCCAACCTCCATTTCTCACTCTTTCTGACAGACTGTACTTCTTCATCCAATTCTCTGGTAAAGTCATCCCCCGGCTCTTTACCGTCGATAAAATCAAGCAGCTTTTTCAGTTCCGGGGTGATATCATCCATTGTGCCATTCGTATTTAAAATAATCTTCGTTGTATCATCTCCAAAACCTAAATCCAGATTTTGGATACAGCGGTTTTCAAAAGTATAGATGCACCTTCCCTCGCCAAACAAATCAAAGGTACAAACAAAAATAACAAAACTGCATTTTAAATCTTTGTAATTATCTCCCTTTTCCAGAATATTCAGGTCTATCATTCCCTGATAGTATCTTGCTCGCTTAGGGATGTTTCTATTCTCTGTAGTCTACATTTCAATATTATAAACGGTTTCTTTTCCATCCTCCACATAAATATCCAGACGCACACTTTTTGCATCTGCGGAAATATCTATTGTTTCCTGCGATTTCGGATATTCAATGCGGGATATTTTTATGCCAAGTATCCGTTCCAAAAAGGGCTTACAAAACTTCGGATTTCTCAACTGAACAGCCTTTTGCCCTCTAACTTCAACCGTATAAAACGGTTTTGTTTCGTCAGAACACTTCCGCAGAAACAGTATGATACATTCTTCCCAGCCACACGCTCCGTATAACCGCCCACATAATGGTGCAATTATTCAATATCTATTTTTTCCTCCATCAAATCCAGGATAAAGGTACTCCCCTTTCCCGGTTCCGATTCCGCCATAATCCGGATTCCAAGCTTCTCAGCCGCCTGTCTGCACAAATTCAGCCCCAGTCCCGTAGCTTTCTTATCTTCCCTTCCATTGTATCCGGTAAAACCTTTTTCAAAAATCCGCGGAAGATCTTCCGGCGCAATACCGATCCCCGTATCTGTCACCGTCAGTTTCTTGTCCTCCGTTACCCGGATGGCAACGCTTCCCTCCGGAGTATACTTCACTGCGTTTGACAAAATTTGCTCCAATATAAACAGAAGCCACTTCTCATCCGTAAGTACCTGAACCTGTACCGGTTCGTAAATCAGCTTAATCTTCCTGCGGATGAACTGCGGCGCATATTTGCGGACTGCCTGTCTGATAATCCCGTCCAGTTCACACTTCTGAAAAACAAGATCATGTTCCGTACTCCCCAGCCGAATATAAGACAGCGCCATCTCTACATACTGCTCAATGCGGAATAGCTCAGCCAGAAGCTCTCGATGTTCCTTCGTATCCTCTTCCTGCAGGAACATCCGCATCACCGCAATCGGCGTCTTGATCTGATGCACCCAGACCGTATAATAATCCAGGCTGTCCTTCCGCTCTCTCTTCCACTCTGTAAGATATCCCGCCGAAATCCTCCCCAGCTCTTCTATCATCTGCTGATAATCCGCCTCAAGAAGCGTCTTTGCCCGGGGAAGCTCTTCATACGTCAGCTCAATCCCGGCCAGAAGACGCATCCGCTCTTTATGCTCCCTATAAAAAAAGAAGAAATGCAGGGGCAAAATCACCGCCGCTGCCGCTCCGCAGATACAGGCTCCATAGGCCACAGCCTCCGTCTCCAAATCATACAGGTAAAATATACCGGCAAAAATAGCCGAAAATAAGAAAAACAGAAACCCTGACAGCCGGTACTGCCTCACATATTCCCACAAAAGCCAATACCACTTACGCACCATTTCACCCTCTCCCGTCCCGTTATTCCAACGACCCTCGCCGGATCTCTATGATATATCCGCTTCCCACCCTAGTCGCAATAAAGTCTTTCGCTCCCGCGGCGGAAAGTTTCCTGCGCAGTCTTGCGACATTTACAGTCAGCGTATTTTCCTCTACATAGCTGTCCTCCTGCCAGAGCCTCGCCATCAACGTATCTCTGCTGACCACCTTCCCCTTTTTCTCCATCAAAGTCTGCAGGATGCGGAATTCATTCTTCGTAAGTTCTACTCGTTCGCCGCCATAAGAAAAGGAAGTATCATTCACGTTCAGCGCCACGCCCCCATGCTCCAGCACCGGACTTTTCTCCGCCATATCGTAAGCTCTTCTGAGCAGCGCCTGAATCTTCGCCACCATTACATTTAAGTCCACCGGCTTTGGAATAAAATCATCCCCGCCCATATTCATCGCCATAACGATGTTCATATTATCCGAAGCAGAGGAAACGAAAATAACCGGCACATTTGAAATCTTTCGTATCTCGCCGCACCAATGGTAGCCGTTATAAAATGGCAGCATAACATCAATCAGAACCATGTGCGGATCATATTCCACAAACGTCGGAATGACATGTTGAAAATCCGAGACCAGCAAAACCTCATTCCCCCAGGATTCTATCTGCCGTTTCATCGCTTCCGCCATAGAAAAATCATCCTCTATCACTAAGATCCGGTACATGCTCCCGCCTCCTCTTCTTACATATTTTTATCCATTTTACCTGATTTGTTAAGGTTATTCAAGAAAATATCCACCCGGAACCCATTCTCTTCCCCATGTCCAAATTCCACGCTCCCTCCATGGACGCCGACAATCTGCTGTACGATCAGAAGTCCCAATCCATGTCGTGGTTCCGAAGTTCTGCCGCTGCTGAGCATATAGTGAGGCGTATCTTTGAGCCTCCTTAACTGTTCCTCTGTAACCCCTATCCCATCGTCCAAAATAGTAATGCAAATCCGTCCTTCTGCTTCTGATATCCCCATCCATATATGACACCCCGCCGGATTATGAATCTGCGCATTTTGCAGGAGATTATTTACGGCGCGTTTCAAAAGCTCCAAATCCCCCGGAACAATCTCCCCGGAACGACTGCTGATATCAACCGCTAACTCCATCGGATATTTTCCGTCAATATCCAAATTCATAAAATACACGGCCGTTTCCCGCAGCATGGTTACAAGATTGACGGCTTCCATTTTCATCGGCTGCACATGATATTCCAGCTTCGACGCCAGATTCAGATCATTGACCAGATTTTTCATACGAACGCTCTGCATCCGGATAATTCCTGCTTTCTGTCGGTACTCCTCTGATAATTCCGCCGCCTCCTCCATCTCCGACGCATAGCCCATCACCATAGACAGCGGGGTTCGGATGTCATGGGAAACGCCGGAAATCCAGTCTGCCCTTGCCCGCTCTTTCTTTTTAAGCTCATACTCCTGACAGCGGAGTTTTTCCGATACCTGGTTCAAGGCTGCGGCCAGATCCGAGAGCAGCCCTTTCTCCTTCACATATACGTCCTCTCCCCCCGGCAGTGCCTGGATTCCCTGGACGATCGGCTTCACCGAACGCAGGATCCCGGATGTTACAATCATATAAATCAGAAAAACAAGCGTCAGATTCGCTCCTAAAAAAATGAGTATCGTCCGGGGCGCATTCTTTATCATATTCAGGCTAAAGGTAGGGTACAGTTCTTTCCAGTACCGCTCCTTGGGATTCCCTACGATAATCAGGTTCTCCCCCATAGCCGCGGTAGTCGTGGGATAATCTTCGATATACCCTCTGGTATACCAGGATATCTCCGCCATGGAATAATGCAGCTGTATTTCCCCCGGAAGATTCTCGCTGTGCCAGATTACGTTCCCGGTACCATCCTGCACCAGCACCGCCCAGGAACCCGACCGTTCCAGTATTTCTCCGCCCTCCCCGGACAACTCATATCCGCCGTCCGGACCTGGTTCCAGGCACTCCGCCAGTTTTGACGCAATCTTCCAGCCTCCCGCCGATTCCCTGTCGCCCTGCAGTACGGTAACCAGCAATGTAATATTTAAAACCAGCAGCACCATCAGCGATACTATCAGCGTAATGACAAACCGCTTCACCAATTTTATCACGCTATTCATTTGCCCCTCCCTATATCCTGCGCCTTTTTTACAACCGTATCCTGTACGGCAAGGCCATGATTTCCTTCCCGGCTCTTACCTCTTTGCTATCAGCTTATATCCCAGCCCCTTCACCGTTATCAGCGACGCCGGCTTAGACGGATTTTCTTCAATCTTTTCCCGAATCCTTCGGATATGCGCCATCAGCGTATTCTCATAGCCATATGGATTATCTCCCCACGCCGCCTCGCACAGCGAATCAATCGTCACAATCCTGCCCGCATTGCGGCCAAGAGCCTGCAGGATCGCATATTCCTTTGCAGTCAAGGAAATCTCTTCTCCACAGCGTACCACTTCCGCCCGCTCAAAATCCACCTTGCAAAACGCCAGCTCAAGCAGCGGATTCTCCTCTTTATACGTGCGACGCAGGATTGCCTGGATGCGGAACAGAAGCTCCCTTGGAAGAAACGGCTTCACCACATAGTCGTCGGCTCCCAGTCCGAAGCCCCGAATCCTGTCATCCTCCTCGCCCTTTGCCGTAAGGAACAAAACCGGAATATCCAGGAAACTCCTCATCTCTTCCAACAGGGAAAATCCGTCCCCGTCCGGCAGCATGACATCCAGAATCGCAAACTCCGGCTGCCAGGATGCGCTAAGCCCCAACGCTTCTCCCGCCGTTCCCACGGCCTTCACCTGTCCATAACCTTCTTTCTCAAGGATGGAACAGACCATCTTTCTTAATCCTTCTTCATCATCTACCAACAATATTTTTTTCTGTTTTAAAAAATCATAACCCATAACGCCGCGCCTCTTTATCTACTGCTGTACCTTCTGTTTTCTTCCTTATGATACCACGTTTCCTTCCTCAAATCCTCTCCGGCAGAAAAATGTAAGGAAAATGTAAGGTTGTAAAAAGGTTCCTGCAAGGTTTGCGTTCTATACTGAATATATCGATTGACAGAAAGGAGCAAACAGAATGAATATCATAGAAACAAGACAATTAACCAAATCTTACGGGAAACTTACCGCTGTCTCCAACATCAGCCTCCACATCCCCAAGGGCCGCATCTACGGCTTTCTAGGGCCAAACGGCGCAGGAAAGTCTACTACGATGAAAATGTTCCTGGGACTTACCAGTCCTACCTCCGGCTATTTTACCATTGACGGCAAGACGCTTTCTTCCGAACGAATTCCGGTTCTAAAGAAAATCGGCTCTCTTATTGAGGCTCCCGCCTTTTACGGAAATCTTACCGGAGAAGAGAATTTGGATATCGTCCGCAGAATCTTAGGGCTTCCCCAATCCTCTATCAGCGAAGCGCTGGAACTCACCGGACTCGCCCAGCATGGAAACCGCCAGGTGAAGAAGTACTCCCTGGGCATGAAACAGCGGCTGGGGCTGGCAGAAGCCCTGATCGGGAAACCGCCGATCCTGATTTTAGACGAGCCAACCAACGGACTTGACCCGGTAGGAATCCACGAAATCCGAACCCTCATCCGTTCCCTGCCAAAACAGTACGGCTGCACTGTGCTGGTCTCCTCCCACCTGTTAAGCGAAATCGAATTGTTAGCGGACGATATCGGCATCTTAAACCACGGCCGCCTGTTATTCGAGGGAACCATGGAGGCATTGCGGGACTATGCTTTCCATGCAGGATATCCTGCCGACAATCTGGAAGAAACCTTCCTCGCAATGATTCAAACCGACAATGCCGCCAGGAAGCGGGGTGATGACAAATGATTTTTGCGCTGGAACTAAAAAAAATGCGCCGAACTGGCTTTGCCCCCATTTTCCTTGGCGGCGGCCTGCTGGCGGGGGCTGTTCCCCTGATTGATACGGCTGTCAGAACCGAAACCTTTACCAGGCTTCCCGGGGAGCCCTTTTCGATTCTGATGGACGCCAACTGGTCCATGATGGCGCAGCTTACGATCCTCCTGATTGTCTGCGGGTGCTGTCTGATCTATCACACCGAATACGCCGAACGGGGCGATTTAAAGATGCGTACGCTCCCGGTAAGCCAAATTGGTTTATTCTGCGGGAAATTCGGCGCCGCGCTGCTATATACCCTGGCGGCGCTGGTTTTCCAGGGCATGGCGCTGGCATTCTCCGGCTTTTACTGGTTTCCGGAAGGAATCGCAGACTTTCCCAAACTGTTTGCAGGAATGGGCTATGAGCTAGCTATGCTCCTTCCCACTCTGGCGCTGATGCTGTTGATCGCCTCCTTCTGCCAGAATATGTGGGGCAGCCTGGGCGCCGGCGTCATCCTTACCTTTCTGGGTTCGATGATACATGGGGAACATTTGACGCTTACCATGCTTCCCTTTGCGGCGCCTTACCGAACGCTGTATGGGACTTCTGCGGCGGACGTAAAAACCGGCCTTGCCATCTGCGCCATACAGACCCTATTATTCCTGCTTATAGAAATCATATATTTACGTGAAAGGAGATTACATGTATGAGCAAAATAACGATTCCAGACACAGCATTTCAAAAGTCTCCAGGTATAGCCGCGCTGTTTCGGATTGAACTGATCAAGCTCCGCAGATCCCACATTTTCTGGATCCTGCTGATTCCCGCCGCCATGATGTGGATCCCATCGGCGCTGAATGCGGATGTAAATTTCCGCATGAACGATATCGGAATCTCTCCAGAACACAATTTCTTTATTCAGGGTTTTATGGGAATGGCATGGTTCATGATCCCCG
>CAJURK010000078.1 GCA_910588745.1 uncultured Dorea sp.
AAAAATAGGTTCTGAAAGCCTTATAAAATCAAGGCTGAAGATTCCGAGAAGTTATGATGATGTAAAGGAGGTATAGTATGAGCAGGATACCATGTAATGTTAATAAAGATCTGCTCCCGCTGTATGTGGATGATGTGTGCAGCGAGGAAAGTAAGGCGATTGTAGAGGAGCATCTTGCGGGATGCGAGGAATGTCAGGACTATTTTGACGTATTGCAGGAAGGGATTGCAGAGGAGAAGATGAAAGAAAAAAGGGAAGAATTTCTGTCAGAGGAGAAAATGAACCGGGAGGCAGTTTCGGTCATTAAATCCATAAAAAAGGAGATTTCTAAGAGCGGGACGAAAAGGACGGCTGTGGCTGTAGCGGCGCTTTTGCTGGTTCTTTTCATGCTGGAAGGACTGAGCGGCTCCTATATGGGCGGATGGTTAGGGGAGATATCGGTTTTTGACGTGCGGCTGAAAACGGAGGACGTGCGCGTTACGGAAATGTACCTGTTGGAAAACGGATACCTGTATGTTAGCGTGGAACCGGATAAAAAATGCAGTATGTATTATACCTGCAATGTTATGGAAACATTTGCCGAAGAAGACGGCTTTACCGGCGAGTACGAGGGTTATTTTTGGCTGGAGAATACACCCCTTGACTGGGATAGTATTCCAATCAGGAAATTGTCGTGTATTTTTCCTCTTTCCAGAAGAGTAAAAGAAGATGCTTACGGAAATATTAAGGAGCGTGAAGATTCGGTTATTTATCTGATGGGAAAAGGAGGAGAGAAAATCCCGATCTGGGAAAAGGGACAGGAAGTGAAAAAGGCGCCGCCGGAGATTGAAGACAGGGCAAGGAAGGAAATAGAAGAAAAGGACGCCGAGATGGAGGAAAAGATGCGGAAAGGGGAAGCGGAGGTTATCGACGTGATCAATAATGTATATACGATCGCAGAGCTGGAATCACAGGAACGTCATTGATTTTATGACAAAGAATGAAGGTCTATCTATCCATAGCAGTGCGATAATCTGATGGCGGGAGAGCGCGCTTTGTAAGGAAAGCAAAGCCGCTGAGAAGAATCGTGCGGCCGTAAAAAATTCAGGGGATTGTGATCCATCGAGATCATAATCCCCTGTTGAATGAAAGAATGACAGTGGCAGGCGCTTCCTTTGCAGTTCAGGTCAGTTCTGCGATTCTTGAGACGCCTACATAGATTTCAGATATTTTGTACCAGGTGGAGTAATCTACAATTCCGGTAGCGGGAAGGCCGAAAACGGACTGGAATTTCGATACTGCCGCGGCGGTGGCCGGACCGTAGATTCCGTCTGCGGCCAGTTTCGGGATGGCAGGATAAGCGCCTGCGATTACGTTGATCTGCTCCTGGAGCTGACGGACTTTGCTGTCGCCGGAGCCGTTTTCCAGGTTGTATCCCGGCCAGGAAGAAGGAATGCCGGAAATGGCTTCGGCGGTGTTAATGTACATGTCGTCGCCGTAATAGTAGCGCAGAATTTCGATGGCGGAGTAGCCTTGGTCGCCGAGGGACTTGGAACCCCATTGTGTCATCCAATTCGGACACTGTACCTGCCGTCCGTCGCAGTACTGGGTCAGGATTGGCTGGCGCACATTTGGTCTGGACAGATAATCAGCAAACAACTCATCTACAATGACAGAGATAGACTGGAAGATATTCCGCTCCGGTATCCACTTGTGGTCAAAAGCAGTGGAAGAGGTGATTGTGAAATCATATCCCTGATTCCGGTACCATTCCGTATACACTCTGTTAAGTGTAAAAGACATAATTGCCAGCACATTTGCCCGGATGGTATTGGCTGGCCATGTGGCATATATTTCACTAGATGCCACATTCTTGATATAATCTTTATATTTCACATAATAATTCTTTGCAGTGCTGTCTCTTGGGCTTCCGTCGTGTACTACAATATATTCCGGGACAACCACCCGGCTTAATACGATTTCACCGCTTTCATTTACCGGTTTGATCTCATCTTCGGGTATTTTGGCCGGGTATGTGCCGTATAATGTATGGGCCGGTATGACGAATACCTCTTCTTCCGTTCCGGTAGTGTCTAAGGGACTTAGCTGTACATTCTGGATTGCCGTTGTATCGGCAAGTATCTCGGCGCCCGCGATGCTGACCGGTTCAAAGCCGGGCGCCTGGATCTGCAGGGTGTATTCCGAGTAGGGCTGAATTTCATTTTCCGGGTTAAGACTGTATTCTATCGGAGGCGCCGCCAGTTCAAGAACCTCTGTCTGTCCGGAGGAGTCGGTAGTTACCTGTTCTAAAGTGCTTTCCGGGACGCCGGTGTAGGATATGCTGATCGAAGCATCCGGAACCGGGCGGGAAGTGATCTGAGAAGTAATATTAATCTGAAGACGTCCGATATCCGGAGTATCAGAAGATGGAATAGGATCGCTCATTGTGTAACCTCGCAAATTCTGTTACAATTAATATATGTAGGAACACATGGATTGTGATTTGCACAGAGAATCTGATCGTAAAGTTAGAACAGAATGGGGAGAAGCTATGAAAAAGAAAAAAGGCGGCTGCCTGCGGCTTTTATTAAAATTTGTCATTACATTGTTTGCGGTTGCGTTTATTATCGTCGGATATCCGGTTTTGATGGATTTGAAAAAGAGCTGGGGCATAGGCGCGAAGAGGGGAGCGGAGGTCTTTCAGGAGATTCCCTATCAACAGGTTACCGTACCGGAGGAAAAACTGGCCGTTCATTATTATTATGGGCTTTTGGGTGAGGAAGAGAAGAGAATCTATCAGGAACTTTATCAGGGACTTGAGGAGCGGGCGGATGAGATCTATGTCCACTGCGGGGATGCAAATCAGGCTAACCGAATTCTTGGAGAGGTTCTAAGGGATTATCCGGATTTTTTCTGGTGTGACGGCGGCGTAAGTTCTACCTCTTTTGAAATAGGAGACGGCGGGGAGTCTTATACGGTTGTAAGCCCGGAGTATAATTGTACGCCGGAGGAAAAGCAGGCCAGACAAGGTCAGATCGACGCGGAAGCCAATGCGGCGCTGCAGGGTATTTCCCAGGACGCGTCGGATTATGAGAAGATTTTGTATGTATATGAATATATCGTTAATTCTGTGGAGTATGATCTGGAGGCGCCGGATAATCAGAATATCTATAGCTCCCTTGTAGGGAAGCGGTCGGTATGCGCGGGTTACTCCAAAGCCGCACAGTACCTGCTGGAGCGGCTGGGAGTATCGGCTGTCTATGTAACCGGTACGGCGAACGGGCCGAATTCCCATGCCTGGAATCTGGTTCAGTGCGGCGGAGAGTATTATCATGTGGATACCACCTGGGGCGACCCGGTATACCAGATTGCGGAAGGAGAGGAGGCGCCCCAGTGGGAAACGATCAGCTATGATTATATGTGCTGCGGCGATGCGGAAATCTATCGGACGCATCAGCCGGATGCGGAGTACCCTTTGCCGGAATGTACCGGTATGGCATGGAATTATTATGTGGTCAATGGAATGTACTATGAAGGGTATGACAGCGAATCTGCGCTGAATGTGCTGAATTCAGCGATTTATGAGCAGAGGAATCCAACGATATTCAAATATTTTGACGAGGCGTCCTATCAGCAGGCCAAAGAAGATATTCTGAATCATCAAATCCACAATGCGGCCCAGAACCTGTGCAATATGTATGGGCTGAGCGAAGTGCAGTATTATTATGAGGACAAACCGGAACTATGTAAACTGACAATTTACTGGCAGTATTAGGGTTGAAAATTACAGGAACTTGTTGTATAATTTCTACAATTTGTGCAGTTATATTTTCAAAGAGAAAACACAGAAAGGAAACAGGTGAGTGTATGAAAGCATTTCTTATCTTAGAAGATGGGACAGTCTTTACCGGAACCAGTATTGGCTCCGATAGAGATGTGATCAGCGAGATTGTCTTCAATACTTCTATGACAGGATATTTGGAGGTATTGACAGACCCATCTTATGCCGGACAGGCAGTGGTAATGACTTATCCGTTAATTGGTAATTATGGAATTACCCCGGATATGGAATCGAAAAAGGCGTGGCCGGACGGATATATTGTGAGGGAGCTTGCGAGGATGCCAAGTAATTTCCGCTGCGAGGGAACGATTCAGGAGTTTCTGAAAGAGCAGAATATTCCCGGAATCGCAGGGATTGACACCCGGGCGCTTACCAAGATTCTCAGGGAAAAAGGAACCATGAACGGCATGATTACGACGAATGAGGCGTATAACCTTGAGGAAATACTCCCGAAACTTAAGGAATATAGGATTGGGGATGTGGTTTCTGAGGCTACCTGCACAGAAAAAGAAGTCCTTCCGGGAGAAGGATGTAAGGTTGCGCTTATGGACTTTGGCGCAAAGAATAATATTGCCAGATCTTTGAACATCAGAGGCTGCGAGGTGACCGTCTATCCGTCGCACACGGCTGCTGAAGATATCATAGCAAGTCATCCGGACGGGATCATGTTATCCAACGGACCCGGGGATCCGGAGACCAATGTTTCTATTATTGAAGAAGTCAGGAAATTATCAGGTACGGATATTCCAATATTTGCAATCTGTCTGGGGCATCAGCTTATGGCC
Source organism: uncultured Dorea sp. (assembly GCA_910588745.1). GTDB lineage: Bacteria > Bacillota > Clostridia > Lachnospirales > Lachnospiraceae > Claveliimonas. The sequence continues at coordinate 4,606 of CAJURK010000078.1, forward strand.
CTTGCCCATGGAGGGAAGACATACAAACTGAAATACGGACATCGGGGAGGCAATCATCCGGTGAAGGATCTTGCAACCGGCCGGGTGTACATCTCGTCCCAGAACCATGGCTACGCGGTGGATGCTTCAACCATAGGGGAAACGGTTGCAAAGGAAGCGTTTGTAAATGTAAACGACGGAACGAATGAGGGGCTTGCATACATAGGCAAGGATATTTTTACGGTGCAGTTCCATCCGGAAGCCTGCCCGGGACCGCAGGATTCGGGATACCTGTTCGACCGGTTTATTCAGATGATGCAGGATAGAAAGGAGAGGAAAGATGCCTAAAATAAAAGATATTAAGAAGGTACTTGTGATTGGCTCCGGTCCGATTATCATCGGACAGGCAGCGGAATTTGACTATGCGGGTACGCAGGCATGCCGCTCTCTGAAGGAGGAGGGCGTAGAAGTTGTCTTGTTAAACTCCAATCCTGCGACGATTATGACGGACAAAGATATTGCGGACCGTGTCTATATTGAGCCGCTGACGGTAGAAGTGGTGGAGCAGTTGATTTTAAAGGAGAAGCCGGATAGTATCCTGCCGACTTTGGGCGGGCAGGCCGGGCTTAATCTGGCTATGGAGCTGGAGGAGAACGGATTCTTAAGAGAGAATCATGTGCGCCTGATCGGAACCACCTCGGAAACAATCAAGAAAGCGGAGGACCGTCTGGAATTTAAGGCTACGATGGAAAAGATTGGAGAACCCTGCGCGGCGTCTCTGGTTGTAGAGAATGTGGAAGAGGGAATTCAATTTGCGGAGAGCATCGGGTACCCGGTCGTTCTGCGCCCGGCGTATACTTTGGGCGGCAGCGGCGGCGGCATTGCAAATAACCGCAGGCAGTTGGTGGAAATTTTAGAGAACGGCCTCCGCCTTTCCCGTGTGGGGCAGGTTTTAGTGGAGCGCTGTATTGCCGGCTGGAAGGAGATCGAATACGAGGTCATGCGGGACGGCAGCGGCAACTGCATTACGGTATGTAATATGGAAAATATCGATCCGGTAGGCGTACACACCGGAGACAGCATCGTTGTAGCTCCCTCTCAGACATTGGGGGATAAGGAGTATCAGATGCTGCGTACCTCAGCTTTAAACATTATCAGCGAGTTAAATATTACCGGAGGCTGCAACGTGCAGTATGCCCTGCACCCGGAGACATTTGAATACTGTGTTATCGAGGTGAATCCGAGGGTAAGCCGTTCTTCGGCTCTTGCATCTAAGGCCACCGGTTATCCCATTGCCAAAGTGGCGGCCAAGATTGCCCTTGGTTATACGTTAGATGAGATTCAGAACGCGGTTACGAAGAAGACGTATGCAAGCTTTGAGCCGATGTTAGATTATTGCGTGGTGAAGATTCCAAGGCTTCCTTTTGATAAATTTATCAGTGCGAAACGGACGCTGACAACCCAGATGAAGGCCACCGGAGAGGTGATGAGCATCTGCGACAATTTTGAAGGCGCTTTAATGAAGGCGATCCGTTCCTTAGAGCAGCATGTAGACAGCCTGATGTCTTACGACTATTCTTATCTTACCGGGGAAGAGCTGTTAGAAGTGCTGAAGGTCGTAGACGACAGGCGGATCTGGAAGATTGCGGAGGCAGTCCGCCAGGGCATCAGTATTCAGGAAATCCATGAGGTCACAAAGATTGATAAATGGTTTATTGATAAGATTGCCCGCCTGGTGGAGTTGGAAATCCGGATGAAGCGAAGCGCCCTGGACGAGGAGATATTAAAGGAAGCAAAACGGATGGAATTCCCGGATCACGTCATTGCAAAGATTACCGGGCATACCGAGCGGGAAATCCATGATATGCGCCGTCAGTACGGGATTACCGCAGCTTATAAGATGGTAGATACCTGCGCGGCGGAATTTGCGGCGGAGACGCCTTACTATTATTCTGTATACGGAAGCGAGAATGAGGTGGAGGAGACGAAAGACCGGAAGAAAGTTCTGGTGCTTGGCTCCGGGCCAATCCGGATTGGCCAGGGAATCGAATTTGACTTCTGTTCGGTACACTGTACCTGGGCGTTTGCAAAGGAAGGCTATGAGACGATTATTGTAAATAATAACCCGGAGACGGTAAGCACGGACTTTGACATTGCGGACAAGCTGTATTTTGAGCCGCTGACCCCGGAAGACGTGG
>CAJURK010000079.1 GCA_910588745.1 uncultured Dorea sp.
TAAATTATGTTTCATGGCTTCGGTGTATTTTTCAATACTGCCGAATTGTTGAATGAAATTGCTAATCCCCCAGCTATGCTGGGGAGAATAGAGTAAGCTGTAGCGAAGAAGATTCTATAAAAAAGCCTCCTATGCTAATATGAGAAAGGTGTTGCAAGCCAATCTCAAGAATAGGAGGCGGTTCAAAATGAACAGTAAAAGTTTATCACATACGAGGTGGAAATGCCAGTACCATATTGTATTTATCCCCAAATACCGAAAAAAGAAATTATTCGGACAGTTGAGGCTCGATGTACGAGAGATATTAAGTATATTGTGCAAATACAAAGGAGTGGAAAACATAGAAGGAGCTGTGTGTGTTGACCATGTGCATATATGCGTGAGTATTCCACCAAAGATAAGTATATCAAATTTTATGGGATACCTAAAAGGGAAGAGTACGGTAATGATATATGACAGGCATCCGGAGCAACAAAGTAAATGGAATAAAGCATTTTGGGCAAGAGGATATTATGTGGCAACGGTAGGAAATGTAACAGAGGATGCCATAAAGAAATATATTCGGGAACAGTCAGAAGAATCTCGGAAAGAAGAAAGTGAGGGAGCCGCTTTTTAGCGGCAGCAAGTAATATATGCTTGCAACACCCGCCTTTCAGGCGAGCAGTAACAGAGTCCTTGGGGGCGTTTTTCCAACCCCCACTTGAAGTGGGGGTTGGTGATTAGTCAATATCTGTTAAAAAATCATAAAATTTAAATTATATGGAAAGAATTATCTCGGTAGTTAATGGTCATGCGGAAATGTTTTTATTACAATGGCCGTAAGAGTACTGGAGGTAAGGCAATGGATTATAAAAAGCTGGGAAAACGAATCAGACAGGCACGGAAGGCAATGCACTATTCGCAGGAACAGCTTGCAGGTAAGATTGATTATTCAGTTCCTCATATCAGTCATGTAGAAAATGCCAAGACGATTCTTAGTATTGACTTTCTGGTGAAGACCTCCAATGCACTGCATGTATCCGCTGATAAGCTGCTCTGCGACAGTCTGGATTATACCGCGGAGGTTTATAAAGGAGAGATTATGGAAGCGCTGACAGACTGCAGCCGGGGAGAGTTGAAAATTATCAGCCGGGCCATGTCGGATCTTAAGAAAAATCTGAGAGAGAACATGAAAGGTCCTACGGAAGATGAACGAACAGAAAAGAGGAACCATCGGAAGCAACATTAAAAAATTTAGGGAAGAAAAAAACTTATCACAGACTCAGCTTGCGAAGAAATTATGGATAGACCGTACTTCTTTGGCGGGTTACGAGGTAGGGAAGAGACTTCCGGATATCTTTATGCTGTGCCGGTTAGCGGATATATTTGAGATATCGCTGGACGTGCTGGCAGGAAGAGAGGAAGCGCAGAAGAAATTTACAACTGAATAACGGTAAAGGGGAGCTGCCGCGCTAGGGCGCTGAAAAATCCGGCGCGGCAGCTTCTTTGCGTGTATGAGTCTTCCGGCGGGCGCGGACTCTACGCAGGAATCATAAGAATTTTTATAAAATGTAAAAAAGCAGGTTGTGTTATGGTGACATAAGTGCTACAATAATGTGAAACAGACACTACGGATTGAGAGGACGGATGATATGCAGGAAATCAAATGCCCGAATTGCGGAGAGGTTTTCGCGGTGGATGAATCGGGATATGCCCAAATTATCCAGCAGGTCAGGGACATTGAATTTGAGAAAGAGCTAAAGCGCCGGGAGGAAGAGTTCGCGCGGATGAAAGAGAACGAGCTGAAGCTGTCCCAGGTGGAGCAAAAAGGCGAATTTGACCGGCAGCTTTTGGAAAAGGAAGCGGAAATCGCAGAGAAGGAGAGGGCGATCGAGCAGCTAAGGAATCAGCTTTCCGGAACGGAAATGGAGAAGAAACTGGAGGTTTCCGAGGCGGTTCAAGAGAAGGAGAAGTTGATTGAACAGCTAAGGAATCAGCTTTCCGGCGCAGAAATGGAGAAGAAATTAGAGGTTTCCGAGGCGGTTCAGGAGAAGGAAAAGGAGATTTCCCAAAAGGCCGCGGAGATTACCGAGCTGAAAAGCCGGCTGTCGAATCAGGAGACGGAAAGCCGCTTAAAGGAGCAGTCCCTGCAGAAGCAATATGAGGACGAGCTGAAACATAAGGACGAGCAGATAGAGTATTATAAAGATTTCAAGGCAAGGCAGTCTACGAAGATGGTGGGAGAGAGCTTAGAGCAGCACTGTATGAATCAGTTTAATTCTCTTCGGATGACAGCGTTCCCTACGGCGTATTTTGAAAAGGATAATGATGCTAGGAGCGGCAGCAAAGGGGATTTTATTTTCAGAGAGAAGAAGGAAGGCATCGAATTTATCTCAATTATGTTTGAGATGAAGAATGAGATGGATACCACTGCCGTAAAGCATAAGAATGAGGATTTCCTAAAAGAGCTGGATAAAGACCGGCGCGAGAAGGGGTGCGAATACGCGGTGCTGGTGTCTCTGCTTGAGATTGACAACGACCTGTATAACAATGGGATTGTAGACGTTTCGTACAAATATGAAAAGATGTATGTGATCCGTCCCCAGTTTTTTATTCCGATGATTACGCTGCTGAGGAACGCGGCGCTGAATGCATTTGCGTACCGGCAGGAGTTAGAGATTGCAAAACACCAGCAGGTGGACATCCTTCATTTTGAAGAAAATATGAACGCATTTAAGGATGCGTTTGCCAGGAATTACAGGATAGCAAGCAAGAAATTTCAGACGGCGATTGAGGAGATTGATAAAACGATTACGCATTTGCAGAAAACCAAGGATGCGCTTCTTTCTTCGGAAAATAACCTGCGCCTTGCTAATAATAAAGCGGAGGATTTGAGCATAAAGAAGCTGACTAAGGACGCCCCGGCTGTCAGAGAGATGTTTGACGAAGTGAAAAGTAAGGAGAAGTAGGATATGAATGCAGCGGAGGTTTTAAAGACGTATTTTGGATACGACTCATTCCGTCAAGGACAAGAGGAGATTATCCAGGCAATTCTCGCTGGACGGGATGTGCTTGCGATCATGCCTACGGGAGCGGGCAAATCTTTGTGCTATCAGGTGCCGGCGCTGCTTCTTCCGGGGATTACTATTGTGGTTTCCCCACTGATTTCGCTGATGCAGGATCAGGTGAAATCATTAAACGAGGCCGGGATTCACGCGGCATTTATCAATTCCTCACTGACGGAATTCCAGATATCTAAGGCTCTTAGCCTGGCGTCTCAGGGGAAGTACAAGATTATCTACGTGGCTCCGGAGAGATTGGAAACGGCGGGTTTTATGCGTTTCGCGAACAATGGGCGGATATCCATGGTCACCGTTGACGAGGCTCACTGTATTTCCCAGTGGGGTCAGGACTTTCGGCCAAGCTATCTGAAAATTGTTGATTTTATAGAAAGCCTTCCGGACAGGCCGGTACTGAGCGCGTTTACGGCTACGGCTACGGAAGAGGTCAAGACGGATATTGAATGCATCCTAAAACTGCAGGCGCCCAAGACCGTTGTTACAGGGTTCGACCGGGCGAATCTGTATTATCAGGTAGAGCATCTTGCCGGGAAACAGAAAGATAAATTCGTAGCAGATTATATCGGACGGCATCCGAATGACAGCGGGGTTATCTATTGCGCCACCAGGAAGAATGTAGATGCGCTGTATGAGGCTCTGTTTAAAAAGGGAGTTCCGGTTACCAGTTACCATGCGGGAATCGGCAGCGAGATGCGAAAAAAGAATCAGGATGATTTTATCTATGACCGGGCGCCGGTAATGGTGGCTACCAACGCCTTTGGCATGGGGATTGACAAGTCCAATGTAAGGTATGTGATTCACTATAACATGCCCCAGAGCATGGAAAACTATTATCAGGAAGCGGGACGCGCCGGACGCGACGGCGAAGGCGCCCGGTGTATTCTTTTGTTTTCGGCTCAGGATGTGATGATTAACAAATTTCTGCTGGAAAAGAAGGAATTTGACGGTATGGAGCCGGAGGATGCAGAACTTGTGAAGCAGAGGGACGCCGTCAGGCTTAGAGCTATGGAAGGGTACTGCAAGGCCGATTCTTGTCTCAGACAGTATATTCTGAAGTATTTCGGAGAGACGTTAAAGGAGCCTTGCGATCACTGCGGAAACTGCCACCGCGAGTATGCGGAGGTTGATATGACCGCCGATGCGAAATGGGTGATTAACTGTATTGCGGAGACCAGGGGCAGATTTGGGCAGAGCATTGTGACCGGAACGCTGATGGGGGCGAAACGGGCAAGATTAAGGGAAGTAGGGGCGGATCACTATCAATCATACGGAGCATTGTCCGGCAGAAGCGAGAATGATATCCGACTGCTGATAGACCGTATGCTGGCAGAAGGATATATTATTCAGACGGAGGGCGAATACAGAGTTCTGCAGATGGGAGATATCACCAGACTGAAAGAAGAAGGAACCCGGGTCGTCGTTCGAAAGGCGGAGGAACGAAAAGAATCCGCAAAGAGCGGCGCAGGGAAGCGAAGAAGCACAGACGCGCTTACCGGGGCGGGCTACCGCTTGTTTGAGAGACTTCGGGGGTTGCGGCTAGTAATCGCGAAGGAAGAGGCGGTACCGCCTTATATTGTTTTCAATGATAAGACGCTGATTGAGATGTGCGTAAGGCAGCCTGGGAGTAAACAGGAGATGCTTGCGGTATCCGGCGTGGGAGAAAATAAATTCCGTAAATACGGGCAGAGGTTTTTAGATGAGATTGCGGAATTTATAGCGGAGAATCCCCGTGCGGTGATCAGCGCGGCAATCGGGGACGAAGAGGTTTTGTGAAGGGAGACGGATATGACAGAACGGGAAAAGATGCTGGCGGGAGAACTTTATGACGGCGGCGATGCAGAGCTGCTGAACCAGTGGCATAAGGCAAAGGATTTGATACGGGACTATAACAGTACCGAGTCGGCCAATCTGCAGGAGAAAAACCGGATTCTGAGGGAGCTGCTTGGCGGAAGCGGCGGGAACCTGTGGATTACGCCGCCGTTTTTTGCAGACTATGGGAATAATATTTACTTTGGAAATAATTGCGAGGTAAATATGAACTGCACTTTTTTAGATGATAATAAGATTGTGATTGGCGATAATGCGCTGATTGCGCCGAATGTGCAGATTTATACGGCGTTTCACCCCACAAACGCCAGGGAGCGTTTTGGAGAGCCTAAGGAGGGCGGTTCCTTTGAATTCTGCAGGACGCAGACGGCTCCGGTTACGATTGGCGACAATGTGTGGATTGGAGGCGGCGTGATTATTTTGCCGGGCGTCTCGATCGGGAACAATGTGGTAATCGGCGCAGGGAGCGTTGTAACAAAGGATATTCCGGACGATGCGATTGCGTATGGCAGTCCCTGCCGGGTTGAGAGAGAGAACCGATAGATAGTTTTTGGCTGCAGCTTACAGGATGATTGGCTTTGCCGGAACTCTGTGGGCGGGCCGGATACCTTATTGAACAGTCCTGCACTTGTTTTAAGGTTATATCGGATTTGATCTGTAATTGAGAATTAAAGATAGGTATGTTAGAATAGGTGCGGTAAATATCAATGATACAATGATGAGAGCCGGCCTTTCCGGAAGGCAGCAGATGTGTGAAGCTTTGCCGGGAGAGGGAAGGCGGCGATCAGAAATTTAGCAGATTGAAAAGAAAGGATAAGAAAATTATGAGTGAAAAAAGACCGGATAATATGGAGCGCATTGTGACAAAGGAATTAGCGGATGCGTTTGTTGCGGAGCAGGTGAAAGAAATCCAGGCGCAGGTTGGAGGCAAAAAAGTTCTGCTGGCACTTTCTGGAGGCGTAGATTCCTCAGTAGTGGCAGCGCTGCTGATTAAAGCGATCGGAAAACAGCTTGTCTGTGTGCATGTGAACCATGGTCTTTTGCGGAAGGGCGAGCCGGAACAGGTAGTAGAGGTATTTCGGAATCAGATGGATGCGAATCTGATCTATGTGGACGCGGTGGAACGGTTTTTGGATAAGTTAGCGGGCGTTGCGGGACCGGAGAAGAAGCGTAAGATTATCGGGGCGGAATTTATCCGTGTGTTTGAAGAGGAAGCCAGAAAACAAGAAGGGATTGAGTTTTTGGCGCAGGGGACGATTTATCCGGATATTATCGAGAGCGACGGCGTAAAAGCGCACCATAATGTGGGTGGTTTACCGGAAGATCTGCAGTTTGAGCTGGTAGAGCCTTTGAAATTCCTGTATAAGGATGAAGTGCGCATGGTAGGAAAGGCGCTTGGCTTGCCTGACGGTATGGTATATCGTCAGCCGTTTCCGGGGCCGGGACTTGGAGTGCGGTGTCTTGGCGCGATAACCAGAGAGCGTTTGGAGATTGTCCGGGAATCCGACGCGATTCTGCGGGAGGAATTTGCAAAGAACGGCCTGGAGGGCAAGGTGTGGCAGTATTTTACCGCTGTACCGGATTTTCGGTCGGTTGGCGTGACAGAAGGCGCCAGGACTTTCGCCTATCCGGTGATTCTTCGGGCGGTAAATACGGTGGATGCAATGACGGCAACTGTGGAGAATGTGCCGTTTGAATTGTTGGAGCATATTACGGAACGGATAACCCATGAGGTGAAAGGCGTGAACAGAGTACTATATGATTTGACGCCGAAGCCGTGTGGGACAATTGAGTTTGAATAAACAAAAATGTTTAGGAAAACCAGTGTTTATGCGGGTTTGCGGACTTTGG
>CAJURK010000080.1 GCA_910588745.1 uncultured Dorea sp.
CAGCGGATATGTACTATGGGACACTGGCAGACAGGGTGAGATTTTTCAAAGAGAGCAAGGAGGGAATCGAGATTATGTGCCGGGCTATGGAAGATATGAGGAATCAGACATTAAAAGAGGGAATGATAAATGTTGCAAAGAAAATGTTGGAAGATGGAACAATAACGCTTGAAAAGATTGCAGAATTTGTTGACCTTTCTGTTGACGAAGTGAGAAAATTGAAAGCGGACTAGAATGTGTAAATGGTACTGATGAGCCGGGAAACGAAAATAACAGGTTCCTGGCTCTATTTTTTTGCTCTGAAATGTAAATTTTTATGAAGTGATTAAAAGTCCTTTTCAATACGCCCCTGGGGAGGAGGAAAAGGATTCTCGAATAATCTGTGGAATCCAGTGAAACGCCTCCTCCATCGGCATAAACGTCCTAAATGGGGAGACTGGGACGGAGTTTATATTGATGAAGAAGAATTGTAATTAGGATAAAATTTTGTAATTGTGACAGGAAAAAAATTATTATCGACTCAGATGGTAAATAATGGTATAATAACAACAGAATGTGATTTGAGCAAGGAGCGGGCTATGTATCAGAAAAAGGCGCCGTGTACGATTATACTGGCTACTGTAAATATTTTAGTGTTCCTGGTTCTGTCATTTATGGGAATGACGGAAGATGCGGAATTCATGCTGGAGCATGGCGCTATGTATACACCAGATATTATATATGCAGGCAAATACTACGAGTTATTTACCTGCATGTTTCTTCATTTTGGATTTACGCATCTGATGAATAATATGTTGGCGCTGACGCTGATGGGCTGGCAGTTGGAGCAGGAACTTGGGAAGATCAAATTTTTGCTGCTGTATCTGCTTAGCGGACTGGCGGGAAATCTTTTGTCCCTGGCGGTGGGGATGCGTACCTCGGAATATTATGTATCGGCGGGAGCTTCTGGTGCAATCTTTGGTATTATCGGCGGATTGTTTTATATTGCCGTCCGCAATCATGGACGGATTGGCAATATATCAGGGAAAAGAATTCTATTTCTGATGGCAGTCACGCTATACCATGGCTTTACGAGTGGAGGGGTTGATAATTCAGCGCATATCGGAGGCGCTGCGGCCGGAATTGTTTTGGCGTTTATACTATACCGCAAGAATCGTCGGAGGCTGGAACAGGAGATACAGGAAGAAGTATGGTAAAGAGAGTTCCTGCATCCGGAGCAGAATCTACCTGAATCGATCCTCCATGTGCCTCAATGATGCGTTTGCTTATGGGAAGGCCAAGTCCGGTGCCATCGGATTTGTAGGTAACGAATGGAGCGAATATGTTCCCGAGGCGTTCTTGTGGAATACCGCAGCCGTTATCTTGTATACGGATTCGGAGACAGGTATCGTGGCTGATGTTGTTAGCAGAGCTGCTGATTTCGGTAATCGCGGCTGCAGTATGAATCGTATCCGCATCTAAGCGGATGAAGCCGGCTGAACCGGTGGGGAAAGCTTCAAAGGCGTTCTTCAGCAGGTTTATCAAAACTTCCTTTAGTTTAGTGGTATCTGCCTGCAGAGGCGGAAGCTCAGGGCAAATACGAGAGGTAAATTCGATATTCGAGGTTTCGGCAGATGCGGCAAAGGATAAGGCAAGCTGCTTTAGGAAGGTTCCGGTATCCAGCATACTCTTATGTAATTTGAAGCTGTTGTTATAATCAGACAGATCTGTAAGCAGATGCATCATGTATAAGACATCCTGATACATAGCGTCCCAGCGCCGAAAGCTGCGTACTTCGGGATGCTCCGCTTCGATGAGCTGCAGGGAGCTGTATACCAGCGTCAGAGGATTGCGTATTTCGTGGGTGATGACGCTGAGGAATTCTTTTTGGGAAGCAAGAAAACGGCTGAAAATGTCTGTGTGTTCCGGACTTTTTGCCATAATCTGTCTTAGTTTGTCGAGGTCTGTAGATGTATACATAAATCACACCGCCTTTCTGGATTATCAGTGTAACATCGGCGGCAAAAATATGCAAGAGACGATTTTGAGAAGAGAGATCATAATAATTTTTTTAGAAAGAAGGTAACAGTTATGAAAGAAGAAGGCTGCATTTTTTGTAAAATTGCAAATGGAGAGATTCCATCAGCGACATTGTATGAAGACGAGGACTTCCGGGTGATTCTGGATCTTGGGCCTGCTGCAAAGGGACATGCGCTCATTTTGCCGAAGGAACATTATCCGAATCTTTATGAACTTCCGGACGAATTGGCAGAGAAGGCGGTTCTTTTGGCAAAGAAGATGATTACGAAGATGAAAAAGGCTCTGAACTGCGACGGATTCAATGTGGTTCAAAATAATGGCGCGCCTGCAGGGCAGACGGTATTTCATTTTCATATGCATTTGATTCCAAGATATGAAGGAGATCATGCCGGGTTTGGCTGGAATACCGGTGAATTAAATGCTGCAGACAGAGAAGAGATTTTGACCAAGATGCAAAAGTTTAGTTAGCTGAAAAGAGAATAGAATGACAGAAGATGAAGGTAATAGTTGTGGGAACGGAGTCTGAAAGAAGAAGAGACTTCGAAGCGGTGTACAGAAAGTATCGGCATGCGATATATCAGACGGCATTTATGTATGTCCGGAACCGGGAAGATGCAGAGGATATCGCACAAGAGGCATTTACCAGATATTACGTTCACAGCGCACATAATGTGGTGGATAATCCCAAGAACTGGATTGCAGTTACTGCAAAGAATTTGGCATATAACCATTTGAAGCATGCAAAGTACGAAAGACTTCTGAGCGAAGGAGAAGATATCGACACGCTGCTGGAATCGGAGCCTGATTTTACAGATTCGTTCTTTGAAAATATGTGGAAAAGGGATAGGCTGGAATATACTGACCGGGTACTCCGGGCAATGAAACTCAAGAATGAGAAATGGTATGCCGCAATGATCTATGCGTATGGCATGGAGATGCCGAGACAGGATATTGCCGATTGTATGGGAATAACACGAGACGCGCTGTCGGGTATACTGCGGAGAGCTAAGAATTGGATAAGAGAGAATTATGAAGATGAATTTGACCACATTACCAAGTTATGAAAAAAGGTGTCAGATTGACACCTTTTTATGCTAGAAACAAATAAACATCTGCACAAGGCAACTCTCATGAATGAACGGCAGCTTCGATTAATTCAACGATTGTATCGATCGGTTCCTGCTGATTTGAATTCTTCATTGCCGACACATATTGTGTCCGGTTCTTGTAGAGACCGCGGACAGCCGTAAGAAGGCTTGTATCGGTAAGTTGTTCTTCTTCCATGACTGCACTGAAGCCTTGACGCTCAAAGGAGCGGGCGTTCAGAAGCTGGTCGCCGCGGCTTGCACTGGCAGAAAGAGGAATCAGAAGATTCGGTTTATGCAGAGCGAGAAGTTCGCAAATGGCATTGGCTCCTGCGCGGGAAATTACGATATCAGACAGGGCGAACAGATCTTTTAGTTCATCCTTTATATATTCATATTGTACGTAGCCGTTTAAATGGTTGAGGGAAGGGTCAAGCTTTCCTCTGCCGCATAAATGGATTACGTGAAAATCCTTCAGAAGTGATGGAAGGATTCTGCGGATGGCTTCATTCACTGCCGCCGCACCAAGGCTTCCGCCGACAATCAGAATAACCGGCTTGCTTTCGTCAAGTCCTGTGAAGTTTAAAGCATGCTGCTTGTCGCCGGACAGAAGTTCCTGACGAATAGGAGAGCCGGTGAGTACGGCTTTGTCTGCCGGAAGAAGCTTCACGGTCTCTGGAAAATTACAGCATACTTTGGTGGCGGAAGGAATGGATATCTTGTTGGCCAAGCCGGGCGTCATATCCGATTCATGGATAATGGTCGGAATCTTACGCTTCTTTCCGGCAAGAACTACCGGAACAGAAACGAACCCGCCTTTGGAGAAGATTACATTCGGTCTAAGCAGTTTGATGAGCTTATGGGCTTCGCGGAAGCCTTTGATTACTCGGAAAGGGTCTGTAAAGTTCTGCAGGCTGAAATACCGCCGTAGTTTGCCGGAAGAAATTCCGTGATAGGGGATACCGAACTGTTCAATCAGTTCCTTTTCAATTCCGTTATAAGACCCAATATAATGGATATCGTATTCCAATTCTCTAAGACGCGGCAGTAAAGCGATATTTGGGGTTACGTGTCCTGCAGTGCCGCCGCCGGTTAAGATAATACGTTTCATAGTGCGCCTCCAATCCATCGTCATAGGATAATTGTAAACGAGGTGAGGTCGCTGGTCAAGTGGAAAGAGGAAGATATGAAAGACCAATTTGATGATTATGATAAAAGAATAATGGAAAAGGTGGATCAGGAAGCGGAAGAGATTGAACGCATGATCAGAGCGGATTCAGAAATAGCCAGTATCCGGGCAGATGTAAACCTTGACGCCAAAGTTTACGAAAGTGTGTCCGCATATGAAGATGGGGTGGCGGGCAGACGCAGTCCGGAACCGGGAGATGCAAAGAGGGAGGTTCCGGAGGACAAAAGGACTTTTGCAAATCTTACGGATGAAGACTTGGAAGCTCTATATCTTGGCCGGGAAGCGCTGGAACGCCGCAGGAAAAGGGCGAACAGGAGAGTTGCGTGGAAGGCTGCCGGAAAATGGAAGCATATTGCGGCCGTATTCTTGATTTTTTCGTTAACTGCCGGGATTGGAGTTACCAGTGTTGGCGGGGCGGAACGTATTGTGGAGATGGTGAAAGGTACATTGGGGGGTAGAGATTCAACTAAGGTCAATTCCAGTAGAAAACCGGTAAAAGAAACTGATGATTCAGCGGAAGAGAAGGCATATCAGCAGATAAAAGATGAATTGGGAATAGATCCAGTCAAGATTATTAGAATTAGTGGTCTAATATATAGAAATTGTGAAGTGGATTTAGATGCAAGAATGGCACATATGTTGTATGAATATGATAACAAAAATATTTCATATCTTATTAATGCTTCTTATACGGAGGAACTTTGGGGTACAGATGTTGAAGATAAAGTGATAAATGAATATCCATATACAGCGGGGAGGCTTAAAGCAGAAATTACAGAATATGAATTGCGTGGGAGTAAAGAAAAGGAATATACGGCCAAATTTGAATATAAAGGAATTTATTATCAACTAACGGCTGTAATAAGTAAGGATGAATTTGAGAAAATTTTAAAAAATTTATATTTTGTTTAGAAAAACGACAGATTTTGTATATTCAGTTGTCTAAATATATGAAGGGGAAGAAATTGTGGAGAAGACAATGCGGAAATGGATAGTATCCGGTATCTGTACTCTGGTGTTGATGTTTGGCTTCATGATGAGTACAGGGTTGGATTTGAAAGCGTCTGACAACAGGCCAATGTTGGACGGCTCTTATCTGACTAACGAGACCGAGTCCACCGGAACAGCTACTGGCATTACGCGGGGAGAGTACCTTCAGATTGGCTATTCTAAGATTCGGAAGCTAGAGCCGGGTCTGATTTATGCCGGAGGAACCACCATTGGGCAGCGTACATGCGAATCGGTAAAAGTTGCCGTAATAGTAGAACGCGCCAAATGGGAAGATGAGGAATGGGAGGTCGTGGATTCCTGGCAGAAAGAGAATACCGATGCCGATCTTGTTAGTTCCAGCAAAAGGCTGGAGGTGGAAGGCGGATGGTATTACCGTGTAGTATGTACACATTCTGCAGATGGAGACATGAGCAGCTCCGCCACGGATGGCTTATATGTGGAGGCACCCTAATGACGTCACCCCACCCATGAAAGCATAGAATTTTCTATAATTTCGAAAGTGCTTATGACAAAAGTAGCAGCCAGTTTATGAAAAAATATAAAAAAGGTATCCTCATGCCAAGTTTGAGCAGTTAATGGGTCCTCTTTTGGGCGTATTTTATCATAATGAACAAATGGCTGTGTTTCGACGCACTTTATTTAAGAAAGTCGGTAATGCGGAATGTCTAGAAATCAACCGTAGAGGGAAAAGAACCTGATAACCGAACGAACAGAAAAAGAGACTGCTTATTTAGAGTCTCTTTTTTCTGTGGGTTCATTCATGTACAGACTAACTAGATTGGATTGCTAATTTGCAAGTGCATGTCTCAGCGCTTTTGCAAGCTGATCCGGGCAAGACGTTGGTTTGAAGCCGCAGCGGATGCCTTCGAGCCTTTCAATGGCTTCTTCTGCTTTCATGCCTTGTACCAGAGAGGCAACGCCTTGGGTATTGCCGGAACATCCTCCTACAAATTCCACAGATTTGATAACGTCGCCATCTAATTCTAACTGGATTGCCTGAGAACAGGTCCCCTGTGTTTTATACACCATATTTCATGTCCTCCTTTGCTAATATAATAACTTCTCGGAATCTTCAGCCCTTATTTCATGGGGCTTTCAGAACCTATTT
>CAJURK010000081.1 GCA_910588745.1 uncultured Dorea sp.
TAGCTGTGCCTGTATGGTAAAATCATCTTCAACGATAAATATTTTCTTCATAAAGGAACCTCTCTGACACCCTATTATACTGTATCAGAGTGGTTTTCTCAATCCATATTGTAGAATAGCAATGGAATAGTGGGCTGCTATCTATCAAATTCGTGTGTGTTACTTTATGGCTCATGAGCATTAGGACAGGAATATAAGCAGGATAATTGGATAAAGTCTGCAGAATTGTTTGATAAATGTGGGAGTTGGTGTAATCAGCAGTGCTGTGTGTGGCAGGCGTGTAAGTCAGTAATCCGGTCAGCTTCTTTGCGACATCAAAGTTGCCGGGGAATAGCACAGGAAGGCATCCATGGATCTTCATGCGGTTACCACAGCGGCGATGGTGGAAATCAGGACGGTTTGGTTACAAACATCCATCATGATTTCCTTTGCTTTATCCCATACGTTTGCAGCCATGACCGGCTGGACTCTGCAGGCTAAGAGGGTAAATAGAAGAGCCGCCGTATAGATGTATTTTAACAGTAGATAGTAAAATGGAGCGATTGGAGTTATCAGAGATATTCCAAACGAGATGGGTTCCTGCATCTGACCAGATTTTCTGGCAATACAAGGAAAGTGTCATCGACATATCCCCTTGTATGTGATTAAAAAAGCAGCTCGGTCAATACAGGCTGTTTTTTACGGTGTAAATCGCAGAACCGTGCCAGCTTAAGATTTTTTCTGTGCTAATTTTATATCATGTCCCCAAAGCGGTGGTATACGTTCTATTAGATACTGTCTGGTAAGATATATGTCTGGTGGATTTTAAGACGCGGGAGTTGTATTCCTTGGAGGAACCGTACATTTCCCATTATATCGGAGATTATTACGTCCAGATTGACGGACGGGATGTGGAGGAACTGGATGTGATAGGCAGTTATGCGCCGGTACTGGAGAGCGGGGAACGGACAACAGACGTTGCAATTGAATCGGAAGACAAGTATAATGGATCTATCTTAAATTTAGAAAAAGGTGTCTGTCATGATCCGTTACTGGCTGCGAAAGCAGAAAAGAAGGGACGAGCATTAGATGAAGTGAATGAAGTAATCTGCTGGCTGACCGGGTACAGCACAGAAGAAATAGAAGACGCCCTTATTAGTCCTGTTACTTATAGGGATTTTTTTCAAAATGCACCGCTTCTAAATCCAGACAGAAAATCTATCAAAGGTGTAGTCTGCGGGGTACGCGTAGAAACAATTGAGGAACCGTTAATGCAGGAAATCAGATATCTGGACAAACTAATTGATGAATTAGCAAAAGGAAAATCCATGGATAAAATTCTGCGCAAGACGCATATCCTGTAATGGAATAATAGAACTTCATAACAGGCGGCGATAGGTTTTGGTTAGATGGATAGATTTTTGCGGTTCAAAAAAGGGGACTTGATTTCTAAGGGGCGTGGATGCTATTTCTTATTATGCCGGTTATCTATGTAGGTCAATGCAGTAAATAGAACTAATAACAGGTATGCATGGCATATGTACAGGCCATGACGAAGCAATTATGTTCAATTTGAATTAGGAGGAGTAAAATGGACAGAACGATTACAACATTATTTATGTTAATGTCAATTGATGGAAAAATCAGTACTGGCGCATCAGATCATTTAGACGTGGATAAAGACTTTCCTAACATTGTAGGAGTTAAAGAAGGATTACATCAATATTATGAAATAGAACAAACAACAGATTTATGGTCGCTTAATTCTGGGAGAGTTCAAGCAAAAGTCGGCGTTAACACAAAAGATATGCCAAATAAAACGCCCGTTTCTTTTGTTATTATTGATAATAAACACTTAACGGAACAGGGAATACATTATTTTTGCGCTTTGTCAAAACAATTTGTGTTAGTTACAACGAATAAAAATCATCCAGCATTTGAAATAGAAGAAGATAATCTCCATATCATATATCAAAATGTGCTATCGCTGAAAGATGTCCTAACAAAACTTAAATCAGAATATAGTTGTGAGAGAATAACGATACAAACTGGCGGTACATTAAATGGACTGTTTCTTCGTGAAAAACTGATAGATTATATTGATATTGTCGTAGCTCCGGTTTTGATTGGCGGTAAAGATACATCTACTCTGGTTGACGGAAAATCTTTGCTGTCAGAGAGTGAATTATCACAATTAGGCGTGTTAAAATTACAGGAATGTATTGTCTTGGATAATTCATATCTTAGATTGCGTTATAAGATGATTCATTGACAAATTCTAGTCTTTTTGCGGGCTTATTAAAAATAGAATGGTAAATCGAAAGTTACAGAGGAGGCTATCATGCTAGAATTAATACCTAATACAGAACAAATGAAAACTTTGGTAGGAGAATCTTTATATTAGATATGGAGCTATAGCACTCCGGAAAGTCAGGAAATCGTCAGGGTAGATTTTCATAATCCGGACACCATCTCATATGAACAGCCATAGGATATGGTTTCTGCATCTGTGGAAAGAAACAGCATTTCCGAGGCATCACCTATGAAGCTGTCTTTTGGAAGTTTTCTGCACGGACTTTACGGAAATTTTCCCCGGCTGCGCTGCCAAGCAACAGGCGGCTGCCCGCTCCCCGAATTTCATAGTCTTGCTTGGTCAAAAGAAAATTCGTTTGAGTTCTAAGCCATGCATATACTGTTGTTCAGCGCTTTATTGTCCTCGGCAATCATAATTTTTTTCATGTTCAACTACCTTCCTGCCAAGCGGAATCTTGACAATAAAAATACTTCCGTTCCCTTTCCCGCTTTTGACAGAAACAGTTCCTTGATGTAATTCTAAAATTTTCTTTACCAGCGGGAGACCAAGTCCGTTGCCTTCCATATGATGCGAAGCGTCGCCCTGATAGAATTTATCAAAGATATACGTTTGAGTTTTTGCGTCCATGCCGGCGCCCTGGTCTTTCACTGTGAAAATAGCGCCCATTTCATTCGAGCGCAAAGTTATGGCAATACGTCCCTTTGACGGGGAGAATTTTATTGCGTTGTCAAGAAGGTTCATCCATACTTGTTTTAGGAGCGAGTCCTCTGCCCGAATCGTCACTTCTTCCATATCAATATCAAAGTCAATGTTCTTTCTCGCCCATTTACTTTCCAGAAGCAGAATGGACTCACGGATCTGTTCGCTTAAGGAATAGACGGACTTATCTTTCAGGAGGGTAAGGCTTTCGATTTTTGAAAGGTTTAATATGGTTGCGGAGAGTTCAGACAATCGCCTGGATTCATCTATAATAATATCCAGATATTCCTGGCTCTGGGAGGTATCCAGTTTCTGGCTTTTTAACAGTCTGGCAAAACCAAGGATGGAGACGATGGGCGTCTTAAATTCATGAGAAAAATTATTGATAAAATCAGAGCGGAACATTTCGATTCCAGCCAGTTCTTCGGTCATTTGATTAAAACATTCTGAAAGCTCCTGTAATTCTTTTGGGTGTTCTAAATGGATCTTCACATTGTAATTTCCCGCGGAAACTTCATGGATTGCCCGGATTAAGGCGTGAAGAGGGCGCAAAGGCAAATGGCTCATGAAAAAGCTTAGGGCTGTGCCGATGATAATACTGATGATTCCGTTCTGGAACAGAAACGGTATCATATGCCCGCCAGGCTGGGCCGTAATCCAGCCATGATTTATGGCAAAGATCATGACGGTGTTGCTGGCAAACATAGTCAGAACCAGCAAGAAAAATACAAATCCGGTGGTTAATAATGTAATTTTAATGCGGACGCCTGCGTGCGATTTCATACCAATTCCTCCTCTACCTGGGCTTTGTAACCAAGTCCCCGCACAGTTACAATCGAAAAATCCGCATTGGTTTCAAAGCGTTTCCTAAGACGGTTGATGTGGACGCTGACGGTAGCGTCTGTGGAATCTGAGGCGGGGCCCCAGATATCCTCCATAAGCTGTATGCGGGTAAATATTTTATTAGGGTAAGACAGAAGTTTATATAAGAGATGAAACTCTTTTTGTGGGAGCATCTGCGTGCGTTCATTGGTTTTTACAGTCAGCGCGTCGTAATCCAGAATGGTGGAGC
Source organism: uncultured Dorea sp. (assembly GCA_910588745.1). Lineage (GTDB taxonomy): Bacteria > Bacillota > Clostridia > Lachnospirales > Lachnospiraceae > Claveliimonas. The sequence continues at coordinate 4,065 of CAJURK010000081.1, forward strand.
CGATGATCAGCCTGCGTTCGGATATGATTTTTGCTCTCCGAAGCAGCGCTTTTATGCGAAGGAGCATCATGTCTTCGTCTACAGGTTTGGTCATATAGTCGTCGGTTCCAGATAAAAATCCTTTTTTACATCTTCTGCAAGATGCCTTGCGGAAAGCATCAGAATGGGGACGTCGTTGTTGCAGCCGCGCAGAAGTTCTGCGAAACTGTAACCGTCCATGCAAGGCATCATAATATCTAGTATCATCAGATCGATTTTTACATGTTCCATAATTTCCAGCGCTTTTTCGGCACAATCGGCACAAGAGGCGGTATATCCGGCGTTCGATAATACGGCGGCCAGATAACGGCGAATATTCTTATCATCATCTACAATCAAGATTTCCAGCATAAAGTTTCCTCCTCATGATTCATGGGAAGATTGTAACATAGAAAGCTAAACAGAATTTAAAATCTATTGAAATTCACATTTTTTTCATAATCATCGGCCGGGAGTTTAAATGCAGTTTAACAAATCCTTTTATGATAAGGGAGTTCAACCCTAGAAGGCTTAACGTGAATTTAAGCTTTTGAGGATTTATAAATAAATGAAGTAAGGAGGAAGACGATGATAACAGTGACACATCTTACAAAATGTTACGGAGATTTTACGGCTGTAGACGATCTTTCATTTGATATTGACGAAGGACATGTATACGGTTTTTTGGGACCTAACGGCGCGGGGAAATCGACAACCATGAATATAATGACGGGCTGCCTTTCCGCAACGGAGGGACAGGTAACGATCGGCGGCTATGATATCTTCGACGAACCGGATAAAGCAAAGAAGCTCATCGGTTATCTGCCGGAATTTCCGCCGCTTTATATGAATGAAACGCCTCTGGAATATCTGAAATTTGTTGGGGAGGCAAAGAGGCTGAGGAAGAAAGAACTGGAAGAACAGATTGAGCAGGTTTTATCTCAGACAAGAATTGAGGAGGTGAAAAACAGGTTGATTTCCAAACTGTCAAAAGGCTATAGACAGCGGGTAGGGATTGCGCAGGCGCTCCTTGGAAATCCCAAAGTAATTATTCTGGATGAGCCTACGGTGGGGCTGGATCCGATTCAGATTATAGAGATACGCGACTTAATTAAACAGCTTGGGCAAACGCATACGGTTATTTTTAGTTCCCATATTCTATCAGAAGTACAAGAGGTCTGTGAGAAGGTTCTGATTATCTCAAAAGGGAAGCTGGCCGCGTTTGACGAACCGGCGAAGCTTTTGCTTACCTCCAACAGCGTTTCTTTTACAGCGGAAGCGGGAAGAGAAGAGACGGAGGAAATACTGGGAGGAATCGCGCAGGCGGCGGGCTGGGAGATTGAGGAGCTGGAAGAGGGGCTTGTTAAGGCCGTTGTAAAGATAGAACAGGACGATCCCAAAGAACTCTGCCGGAATTTGTTTTTCGCTTTTGGGAAAATGGAGCGGGCAATTTTAGAGATGACGGAGCAGAGGGCAAACTTGGAAGATATCTTTATAGAATTAACCGAAGAAGATCAGAGACGAGGCATGGAAAACGATACAGAAAGCGAGGAAGCTGAAATATGACGGCAGTATTAAAACACGAAATTTCTAATTATTTTCATTCTCTGACGGCCTACATCTTTTCAGCGTTTCTGCTGGCGTTTGTGGGATTTGGAGCCATGCTTTATAACATTCAGTCCGCCGTGGCTAATTTTGAGTATGTGTTAAGCTTTGTATGTCTGGGGTTTGTGGTGGTTATTCCGATTTTAACCATGCGCGTCATTGCGGAAGAAAGAAAACAAAAAACGGATCAATTGCTGTATTCGCTTCCGTTAAAGATGTCGGAGATTATCCTTGGGAAATACTTTGCGCTGTTGGCAATTTTGGCGGCGGTGAACCTATTGGCTTTGGCGCTGCCCGAGAGGCTAACCCAGTATGATATCAGCCAGTCCAAGCTTTATTCCATAACAAGTAATACGAAAGTTGTGGTAAATGCTTTGGAAAAGGATGTGACAATATACTGGATCGTCCAGTCGGATCAAGAAGACGACGTAATAGAAAATCTGCTGGATAAGTACGAAAGTTTATCGGATCATATCGAAGTGATGAAGAAAAACCCGGATGTATATCCGACCTTTGCAGAGCAGTATACTTATAACTTCTCGGAATCTCAATGAACGAGATACCAACCGAAAATTGACAACTGAA
>CAJURK010000082.1 GCA_910588745.1 uncultured Dorea sp.
TAGAACGCTAGCTTCCCAAGCTGGAAAGGCGGGTTCGACTCCCGTTATCTGCTGTCATTAAACCGCTGATTCCTAGGCGGTTTTTTTGTTTTCCATGATAAATTTCATGACAAAACAATGATTCATTGATTGAAATGAACTTTCGTTCCTAGCGTTCCGTGAATTTATGCTTATCTCCACACCTTTCGGTACTTTTGCGGAAGCCAGAAACTCCATTGTTAATCACTTGAAGCCTCTTCCTGCAGTCTGTCAAATTCTTCCATGCACTCGTCTACCGTTGCGCCCTCAAGCAATTTTCTTACAATCAAGCAGGTATTTCCCCACTGTTCCAGCTTCATTCCCGCATTTGACCCAAGGACAAAAACATTTTCTTCTATTCTGTCATTCAGAGGCTTCAAGGCCGATATGCAGTCTACCTCAACATTTTTGGACGGAGAAATCACTTTATTTGTTTCTGCATAAACCTGAAGCGCTTCATCAGAAGTCATTACTTCCAACGTACGCATCGCATCTTCCGCATGCTCCGAACCCACTCCGATGCCAATCCCTGTCATCGATATAACAGGCATCTGTCCCCGGCTGCTGGGAAAGCCGATAACCTGCAGCTCGAAATCAGGATTTCCATAAGCCGTATCCGTATTCGCGGCGCCCCAGTACGCCATAACAATCGGTGTTTTCTGAGCGAGAAAATCCGGACCTTCCGCTTCAATTGCCTCGCTGACAATAGCCTTTTCCACATCGATATATCCACGGTCAATCAATTCCTGGAGAAATTCAAAACCAGGCCGCATATAATCACTGTATTTACTTTCTCCGCTATTTAAAGCCGCTATTTCTTTTTCTGTATTTCCACCGTTATATAAATCCGCATAAGCCTGCGCCAAAACAAAAGTCTCCAGCCACCATCGATTAGCCCCTACCGGCGTATCGATTCCCTTTTCTTTAAATACTCTGCAGCATTCCAGAAAATCCTCCGGTGTTTCTGGCAATTCCAGTTCACAGTCATCAAACATTTCCTTATTTACAAACAAGCCGTACGCTGCCACTTCCTGCGGAATTGCTACAAGCTTTCCGTCCACAACATTCGCCGCCTTCACAACTTCCCGCAGATTTTTCGCACTGTCAAGTCCTGACAGATCCATTAATTTTTCTTCTTCCGCAAGCTTTTGAATCGCATCCGGATTCAGCAGATACAGATCATCCATGTTATTACGAACTCTGTCAATCGCTACGTCATCATACGTCTTCTCCTGATAATCCTCCGCGGTATATGTGACATATTCCACGCTTATATCCAGCTCTTCTTCCGCCATAATCACTGTTTTATCCGACGCGCTCCTTGCAATATTTTCTGCATCCGGATCTGTTTTTTCCATTGGACTAAATAATCTAACAACTCTTTTATCTTCTTTTTCTGATGTTATCAAATTATTGTCCATGTTCTCTTTGCCTCCGCAGGCTGCCATCCCCAATACTGCCATCCCCAAAAGACAGACTGCCGTCTGCCTTTTTACACTCTGCTTCCAGCTTCTTTTCATGTCTGCTTCCTCTCCTTCATGCATTGCTTTATAACTTTTTTTAATAATTCAATATCAATGGGTTTTGCTACATGAACATTCATGCCTGCCTCTAAAGCTTCTTTCTCATCCTCTGCAAATGCATTCGCCGTCATGGCAATAATCGGAATCGTCCTTGCATCGCTGCGTTCTAACGACCGGATTGCCCTTGTTGCGTCATACCCATTCATAACCGGCATTTGAACATCCATTAAAATAGCATCAAACTCGCCCTCTGCCGCGTTCATAAAACACTCCAAAACCAACTGGCCGTTTTCTGCAATCACGCAGTCCGCTCCTTCTATTTCTAATATTTCTCCCAGAATCTCCGCATTAATTTCGTTATCCTCTGCGGCAAGGAAACGCAGTCCCTCCAGATTACTACTGCTTATTTCCGGTAAATAGTCTTCCCTTGAATCCGCTTTCATTTCCTGGATCTTTTCTTTAAATGCAGATACAAAGAACGGCTTTGGAAGAATTCCTGTTCCAGGTATCCGAAGCGCCTCCTCCAATCCTTCTGCGCCATCACTGGTCATAAACAAAAGGAATGCTGTATCGGACATCATATCCTTTATCTTCTTTATTATTTGAACAGCATCTGCTCCCATGGTATACCAATCCAGAAGAACCGCCTGATATTCTTCTTTTTCAGCTATGCCATCCGCAATCAGCCTCAGCGCCTCTTCTGAATCAAATGCTATATCTGCAAGAATTCCCATACTTCCCATGAACCCCTGAATAATCCTACACACCTCCGCGTCACAGTCCAGCGCCAAAATCTTTCGGATTCCACTCTTCTCCCAGAATTTCTTATCCGCCTGATCTTCCGGTATACGAAATTCCAATTCAACCCTAAATAAGCTTCCTTTATCCACCTCGCTAAAAACCTTAATCGTTCCGCCCATGAGTTCCACAATATTTTTTGTAATCGCCATGCCCAGCCCCGTACCCTGGACTTTATTCGTAGTACTGTTCTCCGCTCTGGTAAACGCGTCAAAAATAGTCTCTAAATACTCCGGCGTCATCCCGAATCCATTATCTTCAACCTCAATCCGAATATGCTCAAACTGAGCCGAACGCTGTCCAAGCCCAATAATACGGAACCAAATATCCCCTCCTTCCTGCGTATATTTCACCGCATTAGAAAGCAGATTCAACAAAATCTGATTGACCCTGGTCTCATCCCCCATTAAGTACTCATGCTCGATCCCTGACACTTCAACATGAAACTTCTGATTTTTCACCTTTGCCATCGGACGTATAATAGCGTCTACAGACGATACCAGATCGCTTAAGGTAAACATCTCAAAATTAAGCACCACTTTTCCGCTCTCTATTTTAGAAACATCCAAAATATCGTTAATTAAACTAAGCAGATGCTGTCCGGACGCCAAAATCTTTTTTGTATATTCCCTGACCTTGGCAGGATTCTCCGCATCTTTGGCAAGAAGCGTTGCGAATCCAAGTACCGCATTCATCGGAGTACGAATATCATGAGACATATTAGAAAGAAATGTTGTCTTGGAATTGCTTGCGATCTGCGCAGCCTGCAGCGCGTCCGCTAACTGCTTGTTATGAACTTCCCTCTCTTCTTCTCGTTCTCTTCTGAGTCTGTCCTGCTCCCTCTTGTTAATAAAATATAAAACACAAGTTAAAATAAATGCAGCCAATGTGGTAAAAACAACAATAAAAATATTCTGATTGACTGTTTTTCCCTCCTGCTGAATCGCCTCAACAGGCACATATCCAATCAGATAAATTGCACCGTCATTCACCGCCCACATATAATTCAGCGCTCTTTCCCCCCGAATATCGTGGTAAAACAGAATATCGTCCCCCTCTTTCAAGCATTGAGAAACTGCCTGCCGCAAATTTTCCGCCTGAATATCATTCGCTCTATAGAAGTCCTCTAAATTCAAATGTCCTGCGCTCCGCTCCCCCATCCCTTTCGGTTTCAATACGAGTCTCTCACTTTTGGCGTCCATAATATACAACATAGCCTTTTGATCATAAAACCCTTTCGGAAGAGACTTATCAATTGAATCATAGATATATTCTATATAAAGTACAGCAACCTCCTCTTCGTCTCTGATTACAGGACATTTTATAGTATAGGCCCATGTTCCCATATAATTCAGATATGACTGAGATATAGCTAATCCCTCTACGGTTCTGCCGGAAGAAAAATCCAGTTCTTCCTCTGAAAATGCTTCTCCTGTGTTAGAAATCCCTTCTGTTTCCCCGGTTAAGATCAACGACATCTTTACCATCGTTTGATTTTTCTTGTAGTTACGGACATATTCCTGCGGCTGATCTGCGTCGGCAATTTCCTGCGCAATTAGTTTCTGAAACTCCGCTTCATTTTTTAAAATTGCCTCTATTGTACACTTAATCAGCTCCAAACTTTCCCTCAAATTTTGAATTGCCGACTCCGACATCTCGTCAGACATTTTCCGTGAAACCGAAAATACAAAAGCCCCTAAAATACAAAAAACTAATATAATGGAAAAAAGCAGGGAGACACCTTTTTTCTTTCTGCTTCTATTCCGCATCCTCTTCATTTCAAATCTCCATTCTGCTGCTCATGGCAGGAAATACCCTGATACTCTTACGTCGCTAATAAATTTTATATGATATAATGCTACAAGATTATTATACTCTTATCTATATTTTGACGTCAATATCATTTTCAGGTCAAAACGGCTATTTAAAAGTTTACCGAAGCATAAAACCGGATTCCCTCTATTCTTAATATGCACGTTCTAAAAGGTTTTGCAGCAAGTACAGCAAGTGTCGAATCAGTTGATAGTTCTATACGGCGGCAGAGTCACAAATTACCCTTATTTTCCATAAATTTATTTTTGTCTTTTTACAGAAATAATCAATATTACACAGATGCAGCCTAAAAATATGCAGCCACCAATTAATAAAATAGTAGTATTTAAATCTATAACTTGTAACTCTATTGATGCTGATGCCCCATCATGTGCATTTACTGTTAATACGACATTTTTCTCTCCAGGCAGTTTAAGGCTCTGCCGTATCCATTGTACCAGTATGGCTATTCCGCCAGCACAGGGAAATCTGATTGAAGGCTATCAAGCAAATTTGAAACAACAGGCAGGGGGAGCAACTACTGGATGTAGCTGTTCCCCCTGCTCGTTTGTATGTTGGCCAGGCATGAGTATTTGTAATCGCGGATTGTCAGCGTGTATCCTTAAACGAATTACACCCGGACTTACCTGGGAACAACCCGTGGCACAGAAGAATGAGATTAAAATCCTATTACCCACATCTGTTTCCTAAAAACCCGGCACAGCAGGATTTTTATCTTACTGGAATCAAGATGCTAACTTGTTTCGCAATTACCTAATTAACTCTATTTTCTGCACCTAATCATTCCTGCTCCAATTTTCCAGTAAAAAGCTGATAATACATCCCCTTTTTTTGCCAGCAGGCTGTCATGGCTTCCACGCTCCACAATCCACCCATGACCCAACACCACAATTACATCCGAGTTTTTGATTGTGGAAAGCCTGTGAGCATTCACGAATATTGTCCTGCCTTTCATAAGCTGATCCATGCCTTCCTGCACGATTTTTTCTGTCCGGGTGTCAATACTTGAAGTAACTTCATCCAGAATCAGAACCGGGGGATCAGCCACCGTAACTCTTGCAATCGCCAGGAGCTGGCGCTGTCCCTGGGAAAGGCTTCCGCCGCTGCTCTTCAAAACGGTTTGATACCCTTCCGGCAGTCTCATAATAAACTCATGGGCATTTGCTGGTTTTGCAGCCCTTATTACTTCTTCCTCCGTAGCATCCAGCTTTCCATAACGAATATTATCCATTACTGTTCCCGTAAACAGATGTGTCAAAATAGCGGATGGGCAGATGTTCCATGTAACGGAACAGGTCAGCCCTTACTTTTTTTAATATTCCCTGCGACACATAAATCATAATGTAGTTATAAGCCCACGTGCAGAACACGCCGACATAATAAACTGCTGCCATCACAAGCAATGCTTTGAAAAGAGGGTACAAATCGGGCTGTGTCTGATTCACAAATGGCAGAATGTAATCATCAATCAGGTTCCGCATGAACAGAGCGCCAACAGACACGCCAGTGCCGGATCACGACCACTGCCAACTTCTTCTTTTCTCTATTGCCCTG
>CAJURK010000083.1 GCA_910588745.1 uncultured Dorea sp.
CATATACAATCTTAATAAACCCTCTAAATCATTTTTTTCTATTTCTCTAACCATATGGGGCAACCTTTCCTATTCCATAAATACTAACTGCAAGTTATCGCACTCCTGTACTGTGAATCCTCATAAACAAAACACATATTATGGTTTCAAAAACATATCCTGCAATCAACCTTTTCAGTCCAAAATAATTCCTTCGTTTTCCGACATTTTTCGTCTTTTCAATTGTCATATGATACAGAGAGAAAACAAAGGAACTTTTTTAAATGAATTGGTTAAAAGAACTTTCAAAAAACGAATGTGTACACAAAAGTCTGTCGGCCTTTTTAGAACAGTATGGGATAACTGGATTAGAAAATGCTCTTCAGCTTTACCAAAATACCCATCAGAAATATATATGTAAGACCAGAATTTCCATATCAATGCTCAGTATATATGATATTTATTATCTAGAAATCCAAAAACACAATATAACAATCCACACACAGGACGAAACCTACCAGAAATATGGTACATTAGCCAAAGAACTAAAAGCCCTGTCTCCTTATGGTTTTGTAAAATGCACCCAAAGCTGTCTCGTATCGCTAAATAAAATAAAGTCTATTCAGCACGACGACATTGTTTTGACAAACAATGTCCGGCTGCATTTAAGCAGAAGTTATGCTCCCAGCGTTATCATAGCCTTTTCTCAATACAAGCCCTCTACACGATAGCCTGTCCAGAGGCCGCCATATCTTACTTTTACTCTGAATTACGGCCCCTGATTCCTGGTTGTCAGATATATCTGGAATACGATGTAAAACATTATATTCTCCAGATATCGTGCTAACATTCCCCAAAGCCTGAATGAATCAATGCAATTAATGAGTGCGCCGCTTCTTCCCAGCCGCACAGTGTACGCCGAAACGTATTTGTATAGTCTATGCTGTCGATCTAATGCCTGGTGCAGCCGGGAATAATCTTATGATTCCCGAATACTGCCGCACAAATATACTAATCCCTGGTAAGTTTCCGAATCCAATTCCCATAATGTGACATCAGGTATCCCGGAACGCATTTGAATATCTGATCCGCGTTCAGACAACAGACGACAACTGCCGGCGGCGCCTGTACCGCAAAAGCCATTACAAAAGACAGCGGCAGCACAATCATCCAGATACTGACCAAATCCATTTTTACTACAAACATCGGATTTCCGCCGCCCCGGATAATTCCGTTATTGGTCGGCATCTGATACGACATCCCAACATAAATAACGCTTAATATAACCAGAAACTGATCGGCCATTCTCAATGTATCCGGCGACAAGCTATAGAGCTGCAGAACCGGTATCCGGATTAGAAACAATAGCAGCCCCCCAACTGCCCCGGCCGCCAGAAATATTCTCTGCATCAGCCGGGAATAGAGCCGGACTTTCTCCATATCGCCGGCGCCAATTGCTTTTCCTATTATAACCGACGCAGCAGCCGAAGAACCGACAGCCGCGGATTTCACCAAAAGAAACAGCGTAGAAGCCACGCTGTTCGCCGCGATCGCCGACGACGTCATATGCCCCAGGATCACCGTCTGCAGAGCCGTATTAAGTCCCCACAGCGTCTGCACCAGCAAAATCGGTCCTGTAATCCGAAAGTAATCTATAAACAGCACTCTGTCTATTTGAAAATAATCCGACAGCCTGATTCTTAAGTTCTTCTCCTTCTTTGCCACATACATAATCAGCGCCACACACTCGGCAATCCGCGCGCAGAGGGTTCCAACAGCGGCTCCCGCCGCGCCAAGCTCCGGCAGTCCGAACCGTCCGTATATCAGAAGCGAATTCAGTCCGCAATTGACGCAAAAAGTCATAACAGAAAGCCAAAACGCTATTTTTACCGTTTCTGCGCTCCTAAGAGCCGCCAAAAGCAAAATCGTCACCGCAAAAAACGGATATGTATATCGTATGATATTTAAATAAATAACTCCCTGTCCAACAATCTCCTGATCTGTGGTAAATAGTCCAACGGCCGCCTCCGGAAAGAAACTGACTGCCGTAAATAAAACTGCGGCCGCTAAGATCCCCGTATGCATCGCCAAAGCGCAAATCCGTTTCATTGGCTCCCTCTGCCGCTTCCCCCAATACTGGCTGCATACAATTACCGCCCCGTCCCCCAGCGCCATTAGAATCTGCTGATAAACAAACTGGATCTGATTCACTGCCGCCACACCGGACAGAGCCGTCTCGCTGTACGCTCCTAACATCATATTATCCGCAAGATTAATACTAATCGTAACCACATTCTGCAGCACAAGCATAACGCATATTTGAAAAAATTTATGATAAAACTCCTTGTATTTCCACATTTCTTTCTGTGACGCCCGTTTCTTTCAACGGCCGCTCCTTCCCCTTTTCTTCCCACACTCTGTCTCTTGTCCGTGCGCTCTATTCTTCTACTTTACCGCTTTTTTATCCTGCCCGCAAGCTTCTAAAGAACAAAACCGCCCTCTAAAAACATGGAAAAACATACTAACTGCGGCTGTTCCGGAATACATATATAAAAAATCCACGAGGACATTATGAAGCAAATATTGAAAAAAGCACACCTTACAAAAGCGCTCCGATATCTTTGCCTGCTCCTTCTCTCTTTTCTGGTGGGGCGGTGTATTGGTATGATTCACCAACATTTCCTTTCACCCGACAAAACGGAGACCACCACGTCCCTCTCTGCCCTAAACTACGAATACGTAACCGCTACCTGCCGTCCGGAGCTAAACTCCAGCGTACCGATCATTGCTCCTGCCGCCGATGGAAACTGGGGATTAAGTTTTCAGGAAGACGGGAAGCCCCCCGTAGCCAATGCTACTGCCGCGGAACTGAAAAAATACGACGCCTATTACGCCGGAAGCCAGAAGAAAAAGGTTCTCTATCTGACCTTTGACGCAGGTTATGAAAATGGAAATACCGAACCAATCTTAGACGCCTTAAAAAAGCACAAGGTTCCAGCCACCTTTTTCGTAGTCGGCCCCTTCATTGCCGAACATCCTGAGCTGATTAAACGCATGGCAGAAGAAGGCCACACCGTAGGCAACCATACCTATTCCCATCCGGATATGTCCAAAATCTCCACCAAAGAATCCTTCCAGAAGGAGTTAGGGCAGGTAGAAGAGCTGTATGAAGAAATTACCGGCTCTCCCATGACCAAATACTACCGCCCGCCGCAGGGGAAATACAGTGAAGACAATCTTTCTATGGCAAAGGAGCTTGGATATAAAACCTTTTTCTGGAGCCTTGCATACGTTGACTGGTATCAGGACGACCAGCCCTCAAAAGAAGAAGCTTTCGATAAACTTCTTGGAAGAATCCACCCGGGAGCTATTGTTCTCCTGCACAGCACCTCCTCCACCAATGCGGAAATCTTAGATGAGCTGCTGACCAAATGGGAGGAAATGGGATATACGTTTAAACCTTTAGAAAGTCTTGCAAAGCAGAAAAAATGAATGTGGTATTTTAAACTATACCATGTTATGATACATATAACTTAAGAAAAAGATACAGTCCTGCCTACCGGGACTATTTCGGAGGAACTAATTTATGTCTGGCAATATTACTGTACTATTTGTTATGGAATTAATCGGAACAGCCGCCTTTTCCTGTTCCGGAGCAATGACCGCTATCCGCAAGAGATTAGATCTATTAGGGATTGTTGTTCTCGGAGTAATAACTGCCGTAGGCGGAGGCATGATCCGCGACGTACTTATTGGCGTCCATCCGCCCACACTATTTATAAAACCAATCTATGTGACTATGGCCGTAGTTTCTGCCATCCTTATGTTCTTTGCCATGAAATCAAGAAGACTGACAAGGCTCCTTCTGGAGGTGGAATACTACGACTGGGTCATGAATCTATTAGATGCGGTCGGTCTCGGCGCTTTCACTGTAGTTGGGGTAAATACCGCCATTTCCGCAGGATATGAAGATTTTCTCTTCCTGACAGTCTTTCTGGGCGTGATAACCGGCGTTGGCGGCGGCCTGCTGCGTGATATGATGGCCGGTGAGATCCCTGCCATCTTAAAAAAACATGTCTACGCCTGCGCTTCCATCGCAGGGGCGCTGTGCTATGTCATAATCATTACCTGTATTCCTACGGATGCCGCGTTAATACTCAGCGCTGCTTTGGTAATTCTGATCCGGCTGCTGGCGAGACATTACAAATGGAATTTGCCGCGGTGTGAAATTCCATAACCTCTTCTTATCTGCATACTTTGACAGCAAGCATGCTTAACTTTTGGCAGCGTCACATCTCACTTTGGAATTGGATCCCCACATTCACTGCCTCATTTCTAAAAGGCGGGTTTAGTGACGATAGTTTCTGGCGCAATGTAAAAAACTTTAACTACACCTATCTGCGCGATGCTTTTCGTACTGCCTTTCTAAAAGAACTGGAGTCTAGGAGCGGGACTTCCTTTAAAAAAGTAAAGACCAAATGTTACAATGACCAAAAACAAGGTTGCTGACGAAGCTGGCATTGGGGGTTTTTATATCTTCTAAGCCGTATCGTCTTATCGTCGTACCCAGACAAAAGTTTTCCAAACATACATTCTGTGAACTTTTGTTTTTTTGCTTCTTAGAAACCGCAATTTCCTATAAAGTAAAAAAATCCCTCTAAACTTCAAAAACAACGTTCAGAGGGAAATATGGTATGACAAAACATCCCACCATAACTTCGTTTTTTATATGGTGGATCACAACAATAAGCGATGATAAGCTACCATTTCCTTTTGGCAATTTCTATTGCTTCTTTTCCTGTCATATGCTCAACAGACAGTTCCATCATGCATAAAGTTTTCCATTCTCTTGCAATTTCTTGATTTCTGTTTCCTATGCGATCTGTTGGATGATATTTAATTGCTAACCTTTCAACTGCTTCTCTAATTTCATTTGCATCCTTCAATATGCGTATTTTGCCAAATACAATTACACTTTTAAAATATGTTGTATATTCTTCTGGAATTATCTCGTCTTGGGCGATTACGCAAAAGGATGCTTTACTGCATTTCCTTATAGCATCTATTTTGTGTCCTACTTTTGCACCGTGAAAATAAATTTTAGAATTATCATAAACATAACTGATAGGAACAGCATATGGGTATTCATTATCACCCAGTAATGCCAATACCCCAGAAGTTCCTTTCTCAAGCAGTTCAATAATTTCTTTATTGCTTAAAATTTGTTTTTTTCTTCTCATTTCTCTAAACATATCTCTTTACCTCTTTTATCCTTTAATTGTTCAGTGCGACAATGTAAGCGATTTCTTGGCGTTTCTGCATTCTTAACCAGTTGATAAATCCATAAATATCATTTATGAAAAACACAACAAAACAAATAGCAACTGACAAATACGATATATCAGAAATTGCTGCTAACGCCCATAGAATAATAAGTACAATATCATTTGCAGCATAACCGATTGCATAAAAAGCACTCCTTCTAAACGTCAAATAAACCGCAAGAAAGCTTGTTGTGACAGATATCGTGCTTGGTATTAGGTTTGCAGTATGAAAAGTCGCCAAAATATAATAAAAAATAAGTGTTATGACTGCTGTCAATATCATCATAAAAATAATCTCTGTTGGTTTTAATCTATTTACTTTTACTTCTGATTTATTTCCGTTATACGGATTTCTCAACCATGAGACTAATGCAAAAACAGCCATTGGGGCAGTCATTCCCAAGTAGGTTATCATCTCCCCA
>CAJURK010000084.1 GCA_910588745.1 uncultured Dorea sp.
CGAGGGCAACGGAACTGAAAAGCCGAGGTAACGTATTCACCCCGTTTACGGGGTCAAGAGCCCGCTGGACGGGAAAAAGACGCTTGTAAAAGGCTTAAACGGCAAGAAGGGAAGCTATGACGCGTACCTTATCCCGGAAGGGGTGAAGGAGTATTCCTATACGAAAGACGGGAAGGAGGTCCAGGGGTTCCAGTATCAGTTGAAACTGGAATTTCCGCAGGGGAAACAAGCATCCCGGAAAAGTAAGAGTAGCGCACATACGTAAAATATGTTAAAATAGTCATGGTTCATCTGTGCAGGGATGCGGCTTTCCAAGGAAGGCTTTCGCATGACACTTTTTTCGATAGCGTAGGCTCAGCGGTGTTATCATGTCGAAGCAGATGGGCCTTTTTGTAAAATGGGGTGGCAGGATGGTAATCGAATTAAAATATTCCAATATAAATACATATCTTATCCGGGGAACGAAGGGCAGCATCCTTTTCGATACGGGATGGGCGGGTTCTTTTCCGCAGTTTTGCAGGGCGCTTGGCAGGGCAGGGGCGACAGTGCAGGAAATACGGTATTTATTTATTTCCCATTTCCACCCGGACCACATGGGAATCGCGCAGGAGATTGCCCGCTGCGGCGTGAAAATCGTTGTGGCTGATGTGCAGCGAGCGCATATCCATGATGCGGACGGGATATTTGCAAAGGAGGGGAACCGCCTTTATCTGCCGATTGCGGATGAGGACGTCCGCGTCATTTCCTGCGGGGAGAGCCGCGCGCTTGTGGAGGAATGCGGGATTGCAGGGGAAGTGGTGCATACGCCGGGGCATAGCGAAGATAGCATTTCTTTATGCCTGGATGAAGGGGCGTTTTTTGTAGGCGACCTCAATCCTCTGTATGAATTGGAACTTCACAGGGGGACGCAGATTGGGGAGAGCTGGGAAAAGCTGCTGGCGCGAAATCCCATCAAGGTGTACTACGGCCATGCGAAAGCGGCGGAGTTAAGCAGGGAGTGGGGAACGGCGAAAAAAGAATCCGGGCATTCTAAGGATGTCTTCCGGCTTGTGAAAAAAATTATGAAATATATGGATAAGGGTTATACCTTAGAGGACGCCAGGCGGGCGACGGGCGCAGACAGAGCATTTGTGGAGGATGTGGCGAGAATGTATCTGACGCACCAGAATATAAGCGTACAGGGAATTTTGGACAGGATTGAGATTAAGGGGAAATAACCGACTTATAGAAAGGGGAATATGGACGTCTGGAACGCACATGGCCGCAGGCGTTTGGGAAAGAAACCACATTTCCGGAACAGGAAAATGGGAACGGAGATGAAGCATGAACTGGACAAAATTAAATATAAAAGAAGTTGTTTATTATTGTAAGTCGTTTGAAGTAGGATTTTATTGTGAACCTTTTAGTCTGCAGATGGAGGAACTGGTTCTGATTTTTCATTATTATGGGATAGAGCAGTTTACAGTAAAAGATATACAGGAGTTTTATGAAAAATTGCAGATTCCAAAATTAAAAGGTGAAGGGCTGCTTAAACCGATTCCAGGCAGGATACGAAAAGTTATGGAGCGGATGCAGAATATCAAATACATAGATGAGGATACCTTTGAGATTGTTCAGGCTGAGAAAGGGAATTTTTTGCCTTTTGATACAGGCTTTTATTCTGAAGAAATAGAAAAAGGATATAAGGCGGGAATTGCTAAAAGCAGGATTGAAGGATACTATGAAAAGTATCATACCATTTTGAAAATTTGATAGAGCGTGTTTAGAAAATCAAATGTTGAATTTGAAGGGGACAGATCCTAAAATGAACTTTGCAGAACAAAGTGAAAGGTTGGAAAAGGCATGAATATTAAAAAAAGCAACGAGGAATTGATTGAAGCTCTTGCAGAAGCTGCCGGAGCTGCATTCGCATCTTTGAAAGAAAACACGAAGGAACATTTTTATTTCTATGTATTTGTGTTTGATGAAGGGCTGCATCCATATATTTCGGCATGGTCTTATGAGGCTTTGGAAAAATCAATGATTGAGCAGCAAATAACCGATGATGAAAAAAGCTGGTGGAAATGGGACAGCGCAGATTCTCCCTATGCTGTTTATGGATATGAGCAATTTTTTGGAAAAGTAGATGAATTGCTGGATAAAAGAGCAGGCGGATTATCAGATGACGAGCTTTATGGGGGCGAATGGGAAGCCCGGATTGATTGTATGGAAGAAGCCATGAAGAGGCTTGACGCTTCCGGCCTGTTTGGAACCGGAAAAGAACGGGAATGTGTAGTGATCAATGCAGAACAGGCTCCGCCTGACGATGATGGCGCGGAATATAACAGGGCGCTGCGGTTAAATCCGCCATCTTCCCTGTTGTCTGAATATTTAGAAACATGTGAGTATCCAGAAAATCCCCAGACCTTGCCGTGACAGCAGATCTGGCCGACAGGAGGAGACAGAATGTCAAATATTATATCATTTGACGGCAAAGCTGCGCCGGGTGATGATTCGCTTGCAATGTCAAATGGCGGAACAGACGTATTTATCAATATTCTCGCTTTAAGCGGCTCTGTAATTGCCCGGACCGAAAGCGAAAAACGCCTGATGGTTTATTTATCTGAAAAAGACCAAATAACTGGCAGGGGATGTGTTGGATTTGATATTGTTGAAATGCCGTGGGAGAAAGAAACTTTTGAGGAAGATAAGAAATTTATGATCCGGTTAATAAACGGGGCAAGAAATAAAACCGGCTGGGAAAGGCTTGATTACAGTCCAAATGAGGAACTAATTTCCTATTACTTGGATACATTTGAAAATCTGATAAAAAGAATGACAGTGGATAATATTAGGGAAGATTCACTGAATCACTGGCTGTCGGAGTCAGAAGAGGATGATCCTGTCTATTGCGGTTTTCCAAGATGCGAAAAGCACAATACTTTTTTAACCTGTTTTGGATGTCAGATATGCAATAGTTAGCTTTCGGATTATCGGGCTGGAAAATTCAAGGTTGACGGAGGAAACAACAATGCGGTTTGATGAAGAGTTGGAGCAGTTTGTATTTGAATACCATGGACTGATTTTTGCTTGGGATGAAGAACCTGGGGGAGATTACATGGAACAGGTAAAAGCAATATCTGAAAAATATAATACACAATTAGATTCCATTATAGAATTTATGATGCCCTATATCACAGCGGCTTTTGGAGATTTCGGAACGGATAAAATGAAAGAGAAGTTGGGAAAGCCTGTTATTAATTATGACAATGGGCAGGTAAATTATTTAGAACAGTCATTTGATGGTATACATATATTTACTTTTGAATTTATGGATGACGAATTTCAGGATTTAAGGTATTTTTCAATGGATGGCTGATTTGTAGCTTCTAGTTTATTGAGCAGATAAACAGAGCGAAAAATCAGAATATGGGATAGGAGGTTTGGTTGTGGGAAAAAAGGCAGCAGCGGTTCATCCGGGTGATATTTTTACGATTCCTCTTTTTTTGCCATCTAATGATGATGATTATACGCTTGATTACAGCAAATATAAATTTCCTTTAAATGATATTTATGCTTTTGGAAGGTTGATTGAAATACAGGTGGGAAATGTAGATTTGATAGAGGTATTTTCTTATACTAGGCGGATACCCGAAAATCCTCACATTATAATACAGTCGGGAAGGATGTTTGCGCCTGAACATATAGGACACCCATTTTCTAAAAATGGGCGTTGGCGGGCTGTATTCAGCAATCCATATTATGATATGTGGAGAGATTCAGATTATGAAAATATTTCGTTTCTGTCTCCTGTAGGACATATGTGGAAAGGAAAAGAAACAATCAATATTACAAAAAAACAATGTATCGAATTGGAAGAAGCTGGGATACCTTACTGGATTATGCATTCTCGTACAGATTTGGAAGTTGAGATTCGTTCAGTGCTTGAAGAACGAGAGGCAGATCTGGATTATGAGCGGATAGTTGATGAGCGGAAATCAGAATTTCCAAAACCAAGAGATGTGGATAAAAAGCTAAAGGAAATGATTGTCCCGTTTAGATGGTTGTCAGAGCCGGGAAGATATACATTAAGCTTGGATGCCGGTTTGTTAAATGGCGATTGTTTTGCAAAGAATAATATGTTAGGAAATGGGTATGATTGGGAAAAAGTTGCATCCGAATTTATTAAAAAGCAGGGAATACATTCTGAGAAAAAATTCAGTTTTGATTGTGAAGCAGATACATTTTCCATGACTTCTCCCTCTAAAAAAACGTTGAAGGAATTTTCGGTTTCTTTTCATAAAATTGTTATGGATACAAGCGCCTTTGAAGAATTTTTGAGTCAGCTCTCATAGACTGTGTATCAGATTCCAGTTTGACGGGCGGATAAGCAGAGCGAAAATCGGGATTTTAATATATTGCAGAACGGGAGATAACAGTATGGAACATACGTATTCGGATATGAAACAAAAAAATCTGGTTTTGCAGCGGATCAAAGAGGTTTTTGAAAATCCGGTTCAGGTTGGAATATTTGATACGGATGATGAACGGGTTTCTGTTGAGACTGTAAAATGTCTGGACTGCCCATTTGAAGGAGTTACCTCTTATTCAACATTGGGCGTTTACAGATGTCCTAATCTGTTGACAGCGGATAATAAAGAATTGAATGTCAAATTTACGGGAATCTGCGACAGCAGAAATAAGAAGAACGAGAAAAATTCTTCTTTCCACTGTGAAAAATCCCACAGGAAATATGCAGGATTATATTACTCCGGCGGTCGACGTTTTTACTTGCCTAAATTTCCATTATGCAAGACCTATCGTGCGACAGGCCGTATGGCCATCCTTATTATGGAAGCCGCAGGCTTTCATAATAATATTATGCAATATTAGCGCCGGGGCATAAGCATGAAGCCTCCAGGCGCTTTTTATGGTTTTAATATGGCTTATATATAGGCCTCTAATTCTTTCTGTAATTGTTTCAGGAATGTATTAGATGCTCTTGAAAGTACCTGATATTTTTTCCAGACAATACAGAGTT
>CAJURK010000085.1 GCA_910588745.1 uncultured Dorea sp.
TTTCCAATAATACATCAATGATTACGTTCGTATCACACATTATTTTCATATTTTAGCAGACGCTCCTCCCGTAAAGAATCCATATCAATATCAGAGGAAATGCCGCCAAGCATTCCACGCAGGGAATCCACGGCAGAAACTTGTGGATTTACAACTTTAGCAACCATTTTTCCATTACGGGTAATAAAGATATCTTCTTTAGCTATTAATTCAAGGTACTTTCCGAAATTAGTTTTAAATTCTGTTGCGGTAACAACCATGGCTAAATCCTCCTTTTATTTAAGGTATTTTTATTATATGCGATTTTAAGGAAAAAATCAACAAAATCGTGCGAAATAATAAAAAATATATTAATTTTCGTTCGACGCGAAAGAAAAGCTTATTTATATTTTATCCTAATCTGGTTTTATTCATGAATTGTTTATTATAAAATTGCTGATTTTCAACTGAAAACAAGCTGTTTGATCCAATTATTTTATGTTTGGGATTCATTTTTTTCATAATCTAACTCATTTTATTCTATTTACTGACTACCATTCTATTTTCTCTTTGTTTTATACTCAAAAAAATAATTAATAATGGGAGGTACAGCATGAAAAACAAAAGATACGGTTATGCCCGGGTTTCTACAAAAGAGCAGAACATTGAACGACAGATAATTGCCTTAACAGAGGCCGGTGTGGAAAAACAAGATATTTACATTGACAAACAAAGCGGAAAAAATTTTGAGCGTCCGGCTTATGTGGAGATGATGTCCCTTATCCAGGAAGGCGATTTGCTCATTGTAAAAAGTATTGACCGGCTCGGGCGGAATTATCAGGAAATTATGGAGCAATGGCGAATTATTACAAAAGAAAAAAGGGCAGACATCTGTATTCAGGATATGCCTTTATTAGATACAACAAAAACAAAAGATTTGCTAGGAACTTTTATCAGCGATGTAGTATTACAGCTTCTTTCCTTTGTTGCAGAAAATGAGCGTGATAACATTCGTCAGCGTCAAGCAGAAGGAATCGCCGCTGCTAAAGCACGGGGAGTTCAATTTGGAAAGCCTATGATTCCAATCCCGGATAATTTTCCAGAGCTATACAAACAATGGCAAGCAGGCGCCATATCTATTAAAGAATTTGCAAAGGCTTGTAACATGGGGAGAAGTACAATGTATAATCGAATTAAAGAGTATCGGGAAATCAATTGTTACATAGCCAAATAAAACATTTATTTAACACTTTTGAAGATCCGGATGTGTCTGTATAGATGTATCCGGATAAATTTTTATCCAAATGAGTGTGGTTTTCTGGATAGATTGCCGGCATATTAGAAAATCCATTTGTTTTGTATTCAAAACCTTCACGAAATTTATAATTATGCAGGAAAAAGGAATTTCCTGTAAGCAAATTCAAGGAGGAAAAACCATGAGAATTCAACATAATATTACTGCATTAAATGCACACAGAAACTTAACAAACAACAATTCAGCATTAACAAAGAACCTTGAAAAATTATCTTCTGGTTACAGAATCAACCGCGCTGGCGACGACGCTGCCGGTCTTGCTATTTCCGAGAAGATGCGCGCTCAGATCACAGGTCTTGAGACAGCTAAGAAGAACGCGGAAGACGGTGTTTCCCTCGTTCAGACGGCTGAGGGCGCTTTGACAGAGGTTCACTCCATGCTGAACCGTATGGTTGAGCTGGCTACACAGTCTGCTAACGGAACATACTCTTCTGGAAACCGTACTGAGATGCAGAAGGAAGTTCAGGCTCTGATTGACGAGATCAAGAGAATCGGCGATACAGCTAACTTCAACGGCACAAAGCTGTTCAATGGCGATGTAGATTCTATTAAGCTTCATGTTGGTGAAGAAGGAACAGACGCTAACCAGATTACAGTTACATTTGCAGCAATCAACGCAGCCAGCATTTCTGGAATTGATAAGAGCGGTACAGCTACCAATCCACAGGATATTGCTGCGCTTGATATTACCACTGCTGATAGTGCAAAGGGAGCAATCTCTGTAATCAACGCAGCAATCGACAACATTTCTTCTATGCGTTCTTCATTCGGTGCATTACAGAACCGTCTGGAGCACACCATCAACAACTTAGGCGTTCAGACAGAGAACATCTCTGCTGCTGAGTCCCGTATCCGTGACGTAGACATGGCTAAGGAAATGATGGCATACACGAAGAACAACATCCTTGTTCAGGCTTCCCAGGCTATGCTTGCGCAGGCTAACCAGGTACCTCAGGGAGTTCTTCAGTTATTACAGTAATTTCTCAGGGTATAATTTTAGAAAGCGCCAGTCCATTGGATGGGCGCTTTCTTTCACATAAAGGACAAATTGCTTTATGCGGAAGAAAACGCCTATCTGTTTTTATGCCCGTAACTAGGCTTTGCTGCGGCATATCTTGCCATTTACCATTTTTATCTATAAGGAGAAATACATTATGAAGATACAATTAAGCATCTCACTGCTTGCCTCAGACAGGCCGGCGGCCCTTGAACGGTGCTTGGATTCCCTAAGGCCCTTGCTGATGCAGGTGCCAAGTGAATTGATCGTTATCGTTACCGGGACGGATGAACGGGTAAGGGAGCTTGCTTCCCGTTATACCGACCAGGTCATCCCCTTTACATGGCGCGATGATTTTTCTGCCGCCCGCAATACCGGCCTCAGAGCCGCCAAGGGCGAGTGGTTTATGTATCTGGACGATGACGAATGGTTTGAGGACGTTACGGAGATCCGCGACTTTTTTCTGTCGGGGGAATATAAAAACTACGGCACGGCCTTTTATAAGGTAAGGAATTATCTGAATTGGGACGGGGTGCAGTATTTTGATTTTTACGCTCTCAGGATGTGCAGGATTACATCTGACCTCCGGTTTGAGAACCCGATCCATGAGGAACTGGTCCCGCGCCGGGGCGCTTCCCGGTTTTTCGACGCGTACGTTCATCATTACGGCTATGTCGTAGATAAGAAGAAAGCGGATGCGGGGAAGACCTCGCGGAATATCCCCATGCTGCTTGAAAACATCCGCAAGAACCCAGACTACATCAAGAACTATGTCCAGATCACGCAGGAGTATTATGTGCGCGGGGAATGGGATAAGGCAGAGGAATACTGCCGGAAGGGCCGCAGGCTCTGCCGGGGGAAGGCCGGGGCCGAATGGTATATCCAGTGGTTTCAGGTATACTGGGTGGACATCCAGACTGCAAAGGGGGACGACGAGTCTGCTAGAAAACAGGCTCTGTCCATCTTGGAGAAGGAAAAGACCAGCGAACTGGCCAGGCTGTGCCTTTACCGGAAGCTGGTCCTCCTTGGTACACGGCTGAAAAGGCATGAGGAAACGCTCCGTTATGGGAATGAATTTGAAAACCTCCTTGCATACATGGGGGAACACCCCGGGCTGTGGGAGGAACAGGGGTATGGCGACATTAACGAAGGGATGGTCAAAAAGCCCCAAGAGCTGGTATTAGGAAGACTTCGGTGTGCCGAAGCAGCCTTTTATCTGGAGAACAGCGAAGGGGCGGCGGGGTTCCTGAAGCTCCTGCCATGGGAAGACGAGACGCAGGTACAGAAGTATTATTCGTTATTTGACGGCTGGAAGGAACAGAATGGGGAAGTGTTCTTTGGGATACTTAAGGAATTGGATAAGGATGGGATACAGAACCCCTACTTAATGTTCCGGGCAGTCCCTCTTCCTGATACAAGTCTTGATACAAGAGAAGACCAAACAAAGGAACCGGGAAATCCGGATACATTTTTGTCCTGCATTAACCGGACGGCATCCCTGTATTTACAGCAAAAGATTTTGGAGGAAGCGGTTCTGTCGGGAATGGAGCTGGAGAAGTTTGCGGACGCCTTGGAGCTTGAGTCATGGAACCTCTGTATACAGCGGGTTGTAGAAAACCTCCCGGTATCGGAACTTTCCTTATCCGCAGGGATCGGGGAGGCTGCTGGGAAATTAAAGGAGGCGGCGCCTCTGCACGGGCTGTGGCTTGAGAAACTGGTCCGTGAGAAACAGCTCCTCCGGGAATATCCCGCCGGGGATGAACTTGTGGGAAGGCTGGCGGGATACAGCCGGTGCGTCCTTTCCTATTATAAAAGGCAGTACCGGGAAGAGATGTTTGAGGAACGGGAAGGGGCGTCCCTCCCGCCGGACTGCCGGTTTGCACTTTATACGGCAAAGGCGCTGGAAAGTATGGAAGCACAAAAGTTTCCGGAGGCGGTGCATTTGTTCCGTCTGGCCCTGAAATGTTATCCGGTGATGACGGGAGTTGTACAGGAAGTGATACGTCAGATGAAGAACCGCATAGACAACCCGGCGCGGAATGCGGGCGGGGAGTTCGGGATGCTTGCAGAGCAGATGAAGCAGAGCCTGTCCATGCTGGTTGAACAGAGGCAGTATGCGCAGGCGCTGCCGGTAATGCAGCAGCTCTGCACGCTCCTGCCGGAAGATTTGGAGCTTTTGCGGATACGCCAGCGGCTCCTTGCTAAGATGGACGAACAGAAGGGATGCGAGGGAGCATTGTCTGTTTTATGATAAAAGGCTGCCATATGTTTATTTATTTAAAATCAAAGGAAGGTTGTTAATTATGCTTACAAAACAGCTGGAGGCCGATCTGGCCTATACCTATCACAAACTCAGTAAGGAAGAGCGGGCGAAGCTTTCCGGCGGCACACTTCTTATTACGGGATGCGCCGGGTTTCTTGGCTTTTATCTCCTGCATTTCCTTTACCGGTACAGGGAGGAGCTTGCCTTAAAGCGGGTCCTTTGTCTGGATAACTTTATGCTGGGGCATCCGGATTGGATTCGGGAAATGGAGACAGACAGCCGGTTTATAGTGGAAAAGTTCGACATTATTACGGATGATATTGCTTCCGTACCGGGAGCCGGGGAGGCGGACTTCATCATCCATATGGCGTCCATTGCATCGCCCATGTTCTACCGGAAGCATCCGATTGAAACAATCGACGCGAACGTATTCGGGCTCC
>CAJURK010000086.1 GCA_910588745.1 uncultured Dorea sp.
GTAAAAACAATGAGTGCAGGGGTTTTGTATGAAAGATTATATTGAGGAGCGGGCGGTAGAGATTGCATATTATATTATTGAACATAAGGCAACGGTGAGACAGACGGCGAAGGCGTTTGGGGTTAGTAAGAGTACGATACATAAGGATGTAACGGACCGACTTCTTGTAATCAATCCGTCCTTAGCTGCAGAAGCACGGAAAGTACTTGACGTCAATAAATCTGAGCGGCATATCCGCGGTGGACTTGCTACAAAAGAAAAATATCTCCATCAGCATATATAAAAAGTCTGCCTGGCCACAAAAGAGAGCTTCGGAGAAATCAGAAATTATTTTACTTGACAAGCGTTGAGTTTTTTATTAGTATAAGACTGACAAATTACATAAGATTGATGACAAGGGAGCTTGTATGGAAACAGGCTGAGAGTGGGCTGATACCGCCCAGACCGAGTACCTGATTTGGATAATGCCAGCGTAGGGATGCGTTATGAGGGATTTATTATAATACCTCCTTTGTTTTCAATCGAAGATAAAGGAGGTTTTTTATGTTTCAATTTATTGTAACACCAGAGGGAGGACTGACAAAAGTTGGTTATTTGGCATGCATCGCAGCCGGAATTGCGCTTTTTATGCTGGCGATATTTTTTGCCGGAAAGAGTTCCGAGAAGAAAAAGATGTCTACAAAGCAGCTTGTATTCTGTGGCATTGCGATGGCGCTTGCCTTTGTAACTTCGTATAATGAAACTCCCCGCAGCAAGCTGCGGGGTATCAGCCCGAGACTCACTTCGTTCGTCATTAGTTTGTTGCGCAGCAAGCTGCGGGGAATTAAACCCTCTTTGGGATTAAAATATTCGAGATGCCCTGGGGCGGCAGCGTAACTCTCTGCAGTATGCTCTTTATTGTATTGATTGGAAACTGGTATGGGGTAAAGACCGGATTTGCGGTAGGACTGGCTTATAGTATTCTTCAGTTTATTCAAGAACCGTTTGTGCTGTCTTTTTTCCAGGTTTGCTGCGACTATTTTCTGGCATTTGCCGCGCTGGGTGCGGCGGGTTTTTTTGCCAAAAGTTCACAGGGGCTGATAAAGGGCTATATTGCGGCGGTGCTGGCAAGAGGCGCATTTCATGCTTTGGGGGGATATCTTTACTGGATGGATTATATGCCGGAGAGTTTTCCCCAGTCGTTGAAAAGCATTTATCCGATTGCGTACAATTATAGTTTCCTTTTGGCGGAGGGTGTGATCACTATAATGATTCTATCCATACCGGCAGTATCGAAAGCGCTGAATCAGGTAAAGCGGATGGCTTTGACATAAAATTGGAAGATTGTTTTTCACATGCGGCCATTGTCTGAATTCATTAACGAAGCTAAGAGACTGGGAATTCATGCTTGATTCTTACTTCCTGCCGGCCTATAATGAGTGGTTAGAAAGGAAGTTATGAAAGTGAGAACAAGAGTAACGAATGATAGAAGCGGGTATTTATTTGATAATCGGGCATTGGCAGCGTTAATTATTCCTTTAATAATTGAACAGCTACTGGCGATTCTTGTGGGAATGGCAGACAGTATCATGATCGCTAATGTAGGCGAGGCGGCGGTATCCGGCGTGTCGCTGGTGGATCAGATTATGATTCTGGTGATTCAGATATTTTCAGCGTTAGCGACCGGGGGCGCGGTGGTCACAGGACAATATCTGGGACAGAGAAATCAGAAAAAGGCCTGTGAATCGGCTATGCAGATGGTTTGGTTTATCAGTCTTTCCGCGGCAATTATCGCGTTGGGAGTGTATGCGGGTAAATACTGGATTCTCCATGGAATTTTTGGACAGATTGACAGTGAGGTTATGAGACATGCTAATATTTACCTTTTGATTGTGTCAGCATCCATTCCGTTTATTGCTTTATATAATTGCGGTGCGGCGATTTTTCGTTCTATGGGAAATTCTGAGATATCTATGCGGATATCTGTCATTATGAATATCATTAATGTAGGCGGAAACGCGCTGCTGATTTATGGATTCCACAGGGGCGCTGAGGGAGTTGCGATTCCAACGCTGGTTTCCCGCGCGGTTGCGGCGGTGATTATTACCGCGAAGCTTTTGAAAAAAGATTATCCGGTACATATAGAGAGAACCTTGCGTTATCGTCTGGATTGGCCTATGGTGAAACGGATTTTGAGTATAGGGATTCCAAACGGTATGGAAAACAGTATGTTTCAGATTGGGAAAATTATTGTACTGAGCTTGATTTCTACCTTTGGAACCTATGCAATCGCGGCAAATGCCGTGGGAAATGCCGTGGCAATGTTTTCCGGTCTTCCGGGAATGGCTATTACGCTGGCTGTTACAACCGTTATTT
This sequence comes from uncultured Dorea sp., assembly GCA_910588745.1. Taxonomy (GTDB): domain Bacteria; phylum Bacillota; class Clostridia; order Lachnospirales; family Lachnospiraceae; genus Claveliimonas. The sequence goes on from CAJURK010000086.1 coordinate 2,356, forward strand.
CCCGCTGCGTGGGCGCGGGAGATTATGAGCAGGTGAAATATTATAACCGTAAATTGCTTGTGATTACGCATATTGGAACGATGATTTCAGTTGGGTTGGTATTTCTAACCCTGCCGTGGATCATCCGGGCGTACCATTTGTCGGAAATAACTGCGGATGTGACAAAGCAGATTATTTATTTCCATGGTGTTTGCACGATATTTTTCTGGCCGGCGGCATTTTCACTTCCGACAACCTTCCGTGCGGCCGGCGATGCAAGAGCTTGTATGATTATTTCCATTTTGTCTATGTGGATTTTTCGGATTGTTTTCAGTTATATTTTAGGACGGTATCTGGAAATGGGAGTATTTGGCGTTTGGGCGGCAATGATTATAGACTGGTTGTTTCGGGGATTGTGTTTTGGTATCCGCTATTTCCGAGGCGGGTGGAAAAATGCAGCGATTGTATGAACTATATCTGTTGTTCACGCAGGGGGAAGTTGATAGCTGTCACATGAAGCTTTCATTTTTCCTTGCTGCTGAAGCGCTGCATCAGCTTTGTTTGCCGGTTGTCGTGGTGTGACTGAGGAAAGCATGTCAAGGCGAGAGCCGTTAAAAGTAATAAATGGCAGTAAATTCGATTCTCATATCTTGTGAAATGGCCGTGCTTTGAGGTTTTTTGAGATTATTGAGAAGATTTTATACAAAGTACAGCTTTCCGGCGGCTGCCATTGACAAGGAGCAGGCTGAAAGAGGATTTCATTGTAATGAAAAAAGGATAAAATGATATTCCGGTTTCTTCAAAGTGAAGATAACTATTTCACATTATAAAATAAATAGATAAAAACAGCCTTTCGACGCTTGTAAATGCCGAAAGGCTATTTTATAATGAAGAGCGGTATTAAAAGATAGGATTTACAGTTTTTGTCGAGAAAAATAAGGAAGGAAGTGGCGCTGATGGAGAGAGAATTGGTGATTGTTCTTGATTTTGGCGGACAGTATAACCAATTAGTGGCTAGACGTGTTCGTGAATGTAATGTGTATTGTGAAATTTATTCTTATAAAACAGATCTGGAAAAGATCAAAAAGATGAACCCGAAAGGATTGATTCTGACAGGAGGACCTAATAGCTGCTATGGGCCGGATGCCCAGTCCTGCCGGAAGGAACTGTTTGAACTGGGGATTCCGATATTAGGACTGTGTTATGGCGCCCAGTTAATGATGCATATATTGGGAGGCAAGGTAGAACAGGCCAGAGTGCGTGAATACGGAAAAACAGAAGTTTGTGTGGATACCGCTTCCCGATTATTTGGAAATGTGCCGGAGAAAACCATTTGTTGGATGAGTCATTTTGATTATATCTCCCGGATGGCTCCGGGATTTAGATCCGTAGCTCATACCGCAGACTGTCCGGTGGCGGCCGCGGAATGCGCAGAAAAGTCTCTCTATGCGATTCAGTTTCATCCGGAGGTTCTCCATACACAGGAAGGCAGCAAGATGCTGTATAATTTTGTGAGAGGTATCTGCGGATGCACCGGTGACTGGAAGATGGATTCGTTTGTGGAAAATTCGGTAAAGGCAATTCGTAATAAGGTCGGAAATGGCAAAGTGCTTTGCGCCTTATCCGGCGGCGTAGATTCTTCGGTAGCGGCCGTTATGCTTTCCAAAGCGGTCGGGAACCAGCTTACTTGTGTGTTTGTTGATCATGGTCTGCTTCGGAAAAATGAAGTGGACGAAGTGGAAGCAGTATTTGGTTCAGAGGGATTTTACGATTTGAACTTTATCCGGGTAAACGCACAGGAACGATTTTACGCGAAGTTAGCCGGAGCGGAAGAACCGGAGGAGAAGCGAAAAATTATCGGGGAGGAATTTATCCGGGTATTTGAGGAAGAAGCAAAGAAAATAGGCACAGTGGATTTCCTGGTTCAGGGGACGATTTACCCGGATGTAGTAGAGAGCGGTCTGGGCGGGGAATCTGCGGTAATCAAGTCCCATCACAATGTGGGTGGATTGCCGAATTTTGTGGATTTTAAAGAAATTCTCGAACCGCTTCGGGATTTATTTAAGGATGAGGTAAGGAAAGCTGGACTGGAAATGGGAATTCCTGAAAAACTGGTGAACCGCCAGCCCTTTCCGGGGCCAGGGCTTGGCATTCGGATTATTGGGGAAGTGACTGCAGAAAAGGTTAAGATGGTGCAGGACGCGGATGCGATTTACCGAGAAGAGATCGCAAATGCCGGACTGGAAGGCAAGGTCGGACAGTATTTTGCCGGTCTGACGAATATGCGCAGCGTGGGAGTGATGGGGGACGAGAGAACTTACGATTATGCGGTTGCGCTGCGGGCGGTGAATACGGTTGACTTTATGACGGCGGAGGCAGCGGAGATACCGTTTGAAGTGTTGCAGAAGGTGATGAGTAGGATTATAAATGAAGTGAAAGGGGTTAATCGGGTTATGTACGATTTGACGTCGAAACCGCCGGGGACGATTGAGTTCGAATAGCGGACATTTAGACTGGAAAGCCTGTAAAATAAGGGTTTTCCGG
>CAJURK010000087.1 GCA_910588745.1 uncultured Dorea sp.
CGATTATGGGTTATGGCAATGTTCAAAACCTTGTCACAATAAAACGTATGATAACGAACCCATGATTAAATGAATGGTTGCAGAACAACGGCAGGCGGTTGAGCGGTTATATCAAAGAGCGTGTCACCGACAATGATATGTGGTATATTTTCTTGGATGAAGTCCAGATGTGCAAAGGCTTTGAGTCGGTACTTTATGGAAAAGTGGCGCGCAAGAGGTTGGAGGTGGATTTTGTCTGCAACCGCGGCAATCAGAGATACTATATTCAGTCTGTCTTTTCGATTCCGGACAGCAGCAAAATGCAGCAGGAGCAGAAGTCATTGGTGCATATTGGAGATTCTTTTAAGAAAATCATCGTGGCCAAGGACAGGATTAAATTATTGCGAAATGAGGAAGGAATTGTGGGTATGGGGATTGTGGATGTTCCCACAGACGAGGAAATGCGGGTAAAGGCAGGCGAAGATCGAAACTCTTGACTATACATATAAATTTTTATCCCTATCTGGTTTCACACGTGATATAATCAAAGCATAAGTTTTTTTATTCGGATGAAGGAACTGTCTATTAAATTAAAATGAGAGGCATAAACAAATGAAAGAATGGCGTACGCAATTTCACAAAAATATATTAGCCCAGGGCAAAGACTATTATGAACGCGGGCGGGTTTCCTTCCTTCAGGAGAAGGAGGGAGTTTACACGGCAACGGTGATCGAACGGAAAAATTACGCGGTAAGAATCATAGCAAGAAACCAAAGTTCTTATAAGATGTCCTGCAAATGTCCGCTTGCAAAAGGCGGAGGAAACTGCCGGCATATGGCGGCGGTTCTGTATGCGATTGAGGCGCTTAACGAGGAGAACCATTCTATGGAGAGAAAGAAGAACAACCATGAGGATTCTCTGCCGGCGACAGAACTGAAACAGAATCAGGCAAAAGAGATGGAAGATCCGGCAGAGAAGCCGAAAGACGGAAAAGAGAATCAAAAGAGGCTTCGGGCGGAGGAAGGACATAAAAAACCGATGGAGAATCCAGAAAGCCCGGAGAAAGGCTGGGATGCGCCAGATGAAACAGACGGCGGAGAATACTTTATTCTGAGTGATTCGGGGCTTCAGAAGGAGCCTTTTAGAGAGCCGGAAGATGAGGCGGAACCGGAAAGACAGGAAAATTATTCTTATTTTAACTTTGACGAGATATGGAAATCCGTGAGATTTTCCAAAAAAGCGCTCGAAAAAGGAAAGGCGCTGTTAAAGCATAATAGTATCGAATTGGGCGGAGTTTCGCCCGGATATCTGAGCGATGAAGAGGAACAGGTTGCAATTGCCGAAGGGATGGGAGCGGAGAATAAGTGGAAATTTCCGGTTGAGATCATTTTCTCCAGGACAGAGATTCTGCATGTTGTCTGTCATTGCAGAGAATGCCAGAGTAATTATTGGCGGTATATGGATAGGAATTACTGCGCATATGCTTATGCGCTGATGAGCCTTGCAAAGGAGAAGGTTAAGGAGAGGGAGATTGGCAGCGCTACGGATAAACAGGGAGAACGGCTGCTCCGGGCATTTAGGCAGAATCAGGCAAACCAGGTGATCTCCGGCGTGATTGGGCGGAATGAGGGACTTACGTTGGTTCCGCGGCTTATTGAAAAGGATGGGCAGCTTAAACTTTCGTTCAAAGTAGGAACGGGCAAGCTATATGTAATCAAGGATTTGCCGGAATTTTACCAGAGTGTGAAAGATTCTTCCACGAAAATATATGGTACCAATACAGAGATTAATCATGCCATAGATAATTTTACAGAGACGGGAAAACAATGGATTACCTTTATCGGAAATGTGGTTCAGGAAGAAATGAATTTTGAAGAGAGGCTGATTGAGGCAAGAACCTATTCCAAAAAAGGTCTTGTGAATAAGAATGCGTTGGATCTGTTTGGCTGGAGGCTGGACAGGTTTTATGAGATTGCGGCTTCCGGAACGATTGCCTATGAGAAACGGGATGAAAAAATTAAGGCGGATTTGAAATTTACGGAGGGCAACCCTAAAATTACTATGACAATTCGGAAAAATACGCTGGGAGAAGCCGGTAAATTCCATGGAATTACGGCTGAATGTGATCTTCCGCTTATTTTTTACGGAACGAAGACCGCGTATTTCATCAAAGCTAATGCATTCTGCAAGTTAACGGAGGATTTTGCAGAACGGATCCGTTTGCTGGCCGGCTACTCCGACGGTTCTAGATTAGTGTTTCAAATCGGGCGGAATGAACTGGCGGATTTTTATTACGTGGTATTAGACCGGCTAGAGGATGTGATTGACATTGTCCAGGAAGACGCCGAGGAGATTGAACGGTATCTGCCGGCGGAAGCGGAATTTGTATTTTACCTTGATTCGGATCATAATTCGATTCTGTGCAGGCCTATGGTGCGGTATGGCGGGAAAGAGATTATGATGTTGGAGAAACAGTCGGATAAGAGCGTGTCCAGAATGATGGCCAAGGAGGTGGAGGTGCTGTATCTTCTGCGCCAATGGTTTCCATACGAGGACGAGGAACAAAATGAGCTGCACTGCGGGGGAGACGAAGAGTTGGTTTACCGATTTCTGTCAGAGGGCGTGGGCGCTTTGATGGAGCTGGGAGAGATTCGCTGCACACGAAGATTTTCAAATCTGAACGTGGCGAGACGGATGAAGATATCCGCTGGGGTGTCGGTGTCGTCCGGCCTTTTAAATCTGGATATCTCGGCGGAGAATATTTCGCAGGAGGAGCTTTTGGATATTCTTAAGAGCTATCGCGGCAGGAAGAAATATTACCGTTTGAAGAACGGAGACTTTATGGGGCTGGAGGATGAAAGCCTGAAAATGCTCGACGAGATGATCAGCGTGATGCACCTGACGCCGAAGGAACTGGCCAAGGGAAACATACAGCTTCCGCTGTATCGTACCCTGTATTTAGATAAGATGCTGCAGGAGAACGAGAATGTTTACAGCGAGAGAGACGAACATTTCCGTAATTTGGTAAGAGAGTATAAGACGGTGAATGATTCGGATTTTGCCATACCGGAGTCGTTGAAGTCTGTGATGCGAAATTACCAGAAAAAAGGATATCGCTGGCTTCGCACGCTGGAAAATTGTGGTTTCGGCGGTATTTTGGCTGATGATATGGGGCTTGGGAAGACCCTGCAGGCGATTGCGGTTCTGCTTGCGGCGCGCATGGAAGGAAAAGAGGGAACCTCCCTGGTGGTGGCGCCAGCGTCGCTGGTATTTAACTGGGGGGAAGAACTTGGCAGATTTGCCCCGGAACTGGAGGTCTGTCTGTTGACGGGAACGAAGGAGGACAGGAAGCAAAAGCTTTTGCAGTACCGGGAATTTGACGTGCTGGTGACTTCCTATGACTTGCTGAAAAGGGACGTGCATCTGTATGAGGATAAGGAATTTCTATATCAGATCATTGACGAAGCTCAGTACATAAAGAACCATACAACCTCTGCCGCTAAGGCTGTGAAGATTATTCAGAGCCGCACAAAATATGCGCTGACGGGAACGCCGATTGAAAACAGGCTGAGCGAGTTGTGGAGCATTTTTGACTATCTGATGCCCGGATTTTTGTATGGGTATGATACGTTTAAAAAAGAGTTTGAACTGCCGGTAGTGAAGAACGCAGATGCAGAGGCTATGGGGCGTCTGCAGAAGATGACGGCGCCTTTTATCCTTCGGCGGCTGAAGGAAAGCGTGTTAAGAGATCTGCCGGATAAATTGGAGAAGACGCAGTACGTACGCTTTCAGAATGAGCAGCAGAACCTATATGACGCCCAGGTTGTGCATATGCGGCAGACCCTTGCCGGACAGGACGAGGAATCCTTCCAGAAAACACGGATAAAAGTTTTAGCAGAGCTTACCAGGCTGCGCCAGATCTGCTGCGACCCGCAGCTTTGCTTTGAAAATTACAGGGGGGAGTCCTCGAAACTTCAAGCATGTATGGATCTGCTAAAGAGCGCGATGGAAGGCGGACATAAGATTCTTTTATTTTCCCAGTTTACCTCCATGCTGGAGATTATCCGTGGGAAATGTGCAGAGGAGGGAATCGCCTTCTATACGATCACCGGAGAAACTCCGAAAGAGACGCGCATGAAGCTGGTGAAAAGGTTTAATGGAGACGACACGCCGGTGTTTTTGATTTCACTGAAGGCCGGAGGCGTCGGGCTGAACTTGACGGGAGCAGACGTAGTGATCCATTACGATCCCTGGTGGAATTTTGCAGTACAGAACCAGGCGACGGACCGGGCGCACCGCATTGGGCAGACGAAAAAAGTTACGGTATACAGACTGATCGCAAAGGGCAGTATTGAAGAAAAGATCATAAAGCTGCAGGATACAAAGAGAGATCTGTCGGATCAGATCATACAGGGGGACGGCAGCAGCCTTTCGGGGATGAGCAGGGAGGACTTTTTAGAACTGCTGGGTTAGAAGATTTGGCGGCAAATGCTTTCGTCTAGCCGGTTGAAAAGGCAGAGAAATAAGAAGGGGGCTGTCGGGAAATATTGATTTCTCTCTCCCAGTCTCAATAATAAGAACACCC
>CAJURK010000088.1 GCA_910588745.1 uncultured Dorea sp.
TCTGAATCAGCGCATGGGTTCCTAAGATAATCTGCGACTCGCCTGCTTTGATTCTTGCATATGCTTCCCTCTTTTCCTTCGCCGTCATAGAACCGGTCAAAAGTTCTGTCCTGACTCGGATATCAAACCTGTGAAACAGTTCTGTGATGGATTCATAATGCTGTTTTGCCAGCACTTCCGTAGGCGCCATCATGGCTCCCTGACAGCCGTTGCACGCTGCTAAAAGAAGCGCCAAAACCGCTACGATGGTCTTACCGGATCCCACGTCCCCCTGAACCAGCCTGGACATCGAATAACCGCTGTTCATATCCTGCTCAATCTCTTTCCAGACTCTTTGCTGCGCCCTGGTCAGCTCGTAAGGAAGCTTTTGAAGCAATTCTTCGGTCTCTTTGCTGCGCTTCAGTTGAAACTGATTCTTCAGCCGTTCTTTCTCAGCCCGAAGCTTTCTGACAGACAGGATAAACGCTAAGAATTCATCAAAGACAAGCCGCTCCCTTGCGCGGTAGAAAACTTCTTTATCTTCCGGAAAATGGATTCCACGAACCGCATAATTATATTCCGCCAGTTCGTATTTTAACCGCGCCTCAAAAGGAAGCTTATCCACAGAAAGATCCATGTGTTCCACCGCCTGCCTGACCGCTTTCATCACTGCATTATTCGTAATGCCGTTTGTCAGCGGGTATTTCGGCTGCAGGGTTCCAAGCTTTTCCTCATATTTCGAACAGGGATAAAAGATCTCAGGATGCTCTAACGCCATTTTGTTTCCTCTCCTGACCACCTGCCCACGCAAAGTTACGTTCCCTCCGGCTGCAAATGAGCTTCTTAAAAAAGGCATCCGGAACCATAATGCCTTTATGGTTCCGGATGTATCCCTGATCTGTACGCTTGTAACCGGCATTCTGCGGTTCGGAGATACCTGAACTTTACCGTACAGCGCGCCTGTAACCGTCTGTATGCGGCCTTCTTCCAGTTCGCTAACCGGCACCGGTTCTTCATATACGTCGTATCCTCTCGGATAATAACGAAGGAGATCTCCTACGGTAGCTATCCCAAGCTTTCCAAACAATGCTCCCGTCTTCTCCCCGATTCCTTTCAATTCCGTAATTCCAGTTCTTTCATTCATACTCGTTATTCTACCGCAAGCACATAGTAATAAATCGGCTGACCGCCAAACTGAGTATCTACATCCATATCCGGATACAGTTCCTCAATCTCAGCCGCAAATCTGGCCGCTTCTTCCTCTTCCACCTCGGCTCCGTAATAAATACTGATCAGTTCCGAATCTTCGTCCACCAGAGCCGCCAGCATCTCCTTGGCCGTATCGTGAATGTCAGAACCTACCGCAAGGATTCCGGCATCTCCGATACCCATAATGTTGCCTTCGTGGATTTCCTTGTCGTCAATCTTCGTATCCCGGACCGCATAGGTCACCTGTCCGGTCTTCACGCCTCTGATCCCTTCTAACATCGCCTCTTCATTGGCCGCCGCGTCCGCGTCCGGCATAAAATTGATGATCGCTGTAATTCCCTGCGGAACCGTCTTGGTAGGAATTACAATAATCTGTTTATCCTCTACCAGATCCTTCGCCTGGTTTGCCGCCAGGACAATATTCTTATTATTAGGAAGGATAAAGACCGTCTCGGCATTCACCCGGTCAATGGCGTTGAGCATATCCTCCGTGCTGGGGTTCATGGTCTGGCCGCCTTCAATAATATAGTCTGCGCCAAGCTCCCTGAAAATATTATTCAAGCCTTCCCCGATGGATACGGTAATAAATCCCATCGGCTTCTTCGGCTCTTCCTTCTTCTCCTCCGCCTGCTGTTTCGCAAGCTTTTCAGCATCTTTAATCAACTTCTCCTGATGCTCTTCCCTCATATTGTCAATCTTCATGCGGGAAAGCTGTCCGAAGGTCAGAGCCTTCTGAATAGCAAGTCCCGGATCGTTGGTATGCACATGGATCTTCACCACGTCGTCATCCGCCACGCACACAATCGAATCGCCGATCGACTCTAAATACCCCTTAAATTCATGCTCGTCCTGCTCGGTAAATTCCTTTTCTGTCAGTATAATAAATTCCGTACAATATCCGAACTTAATATCCGCGGCCGCCTCCGCAGTAACCTTTGTCACTTTAGCGCCGGCGCCGGCTTCGATCGCGGAATAATCGACTTCCTTTCCAAGAAACGCATCGTAGGCGCCCTTCAATACCTCTACAAGTCCCTGTCCGCCGGAATCCACAACTCCCGCTTCCTTCAGAACCGGCAGAAGCTCCGGCGTCTTCGCTAAGACTTCCTCCGCATGCTGGATGACGGCAGGAATAAACACTTCTAAGTCATCAGTCTCAGCCTGCATTTCCTCTGCCTTTTCCGCAATCCCGCTGGCAACCGTAAGAATCGTTCCTTCCTTAGGTTTCATAACCGCCTTATAAGCCGTATGTCTCGCCCGCTCACAGGCCGCCGCAAGAATCGGCACGTCAATCTCCTTCTCTTCCCTGACTGCTTTGGTAAAGCCTCTTAAGAGCTGCGAAAGGATAACTCCTGAGTTTCCCCTTGCGCCCCGCAGGGAGCCGGAAGAAATCGCCTTAGCCAGGGTTTTCATATCCGGCTGGTCTAAGGCCGTAACCTCCTTTGCCGCAGACATGATCGTCATTGACATATTCGTGCCGGTATCTCCGTCCGGAACCGGAAACACGTTCAGTTCGTTAATATACTCCTTCTTCGCTTCGATATTCTGTGCGCCTGCCAAAAACATTTTGGCAAGCATATCCGCATTAATCGTTTTCGTAGCCACTTTCAAAGGTCCTCCTTAAACTAATCGATCACTCTCACGCCTTCGACATAAATTTTAATCTTATCTACCGGCATTCCGGAAAATTCTTCTACTCTATATTTTACATTGCTGATCAGGTTATCTGTTACGGCCGAAATGCTGACGCCGTAGGATACAATCACGTGAAAACTGATCCTAATTCTGTTATCGTCTGAGATGGAAACCTGAATTCCATGGGTCAGGCTTTCTTTTTTCAGCAGGCGGTAAATGCCGTCCTTCATATTAACAGCGGCCATACCTACAATACCGAAGCACTCTACCGCTACCGTACCGGCATACTTCGCAATTACATCAGAACTTACCGTAATGATGCCATGATCCGTACTCATACTTCCCTTCATGTTATATCCTCCAATTCTTTTATGAATCTTGTTATCCATCCTCTAACATTCAAGTTAACATGTGTATTATACTCCGTTTTCCTAATATTTACAACAAATTCTTTTCGTTTGCAGGTCATTAGCCTCCGGATGTTCCGCCTATTTATTTCCTTCGCGGCAATTGGCAAAGCGTCGAACGTTCACGACTGATAGAAATAGATAAGTAAAGTAAAAAAAGAACCTGAATTCGCTAGAACCCAGGCCTTCATCTCCCATTATTATGCACGCTCAACTTTTCCAGATCTCAAACAAGAAGTACATACATACATCTTCTTTGTAGCTCCGCCCTCAGTCTTAACTCGAACTGATTTTACGTTTGATTTCCACATCTTTGGTGTCTTTCTATGAGAGTGACTTACATTGTTTCCAAAGTGAGCACCCTTATCACAAATAGCACATCTAGCCATGACTGCACCTCCTAACGCTCCGAAATAGTCTGCTCCCAGACTCACAACACAATCAATTGTATCAGAAGAAAATACAAAATGCAAGAGAATTTTTCCATTTATTCAACAACTATACAGATATATAATATTTTCTGCAAACAAGGGCCGGTATAGCGTTGCATTTTAGCAATCTTCCGCAACAAATGAATTTATCTGCAGCTATACAATTCATATCCGATCAATACACATATTACCGCACATAATATCTGCACAAAGAGATTCGGCAGCAGCATATTAATCACCATGCCTACTGCGATCCAGAACAACGCAAATCCCGCCGCACGTTTCATCTTATCTCTCCTGTGGAACGATTCTCATATTCATTATATGCAGCGATTCTTCTGTCCATTCCTACTCTAATTCGTCTAAGATATCCACTACCTCTTCTTCCGACATCTTCTCATCCTTCGTGGTAAACCGATCCACCAGATCCGGCACCATATCCAGAATCTTCGTTATAGTATCCTGATTTTTAATGTTTACAAGCTTTGTCTTACCGTCCTGGATTACGAGGACTGCGCAGGGCGTCATCTTGCCTCCGATTCCTCCCGCTCCCTTTTCTTTCTTCTCCCCGGTGAACGCGCCCGCTCCTATTCCGAAAGAAACATCCACCAATGGCAGAATAATCGTGTCCTTAATCTGGATTGCCTCTCCTACAACTGTCTTGGAAGAGATTACTCCGTCCATTCCATGAAATAACGCTTCTACGGTTCCTTTGAAATTATTATCTGCCATCTTTTTATTCCTCCTGTATTATAGCATAACTTCTCGGAATCTTCAGCCTTGATTTTATAAGGCTTTCAGACCCCTATCTC
>CAJURK010000089.1 GCA_910588745.1 uncultured Dorea sp.
ATTACAACCGTCTCCACATGACACGTCTGCGGAAACATATCCACCACCCTCCCCCTCCTCAGTTCATACCCATTCTCCCTCAAATACTTCACATCCCTCGCCAGCGTCGCCGAATCACAGCTCACATACACAATCCGCTGCGGCCGCATCCGCACCATAGTCTCCAAAACAGACTCCTCGCAGCCCTTTCTAGGCGGATCTACCACCATTACGTCCGCTCTCGCCTGCCGCCCCGGATGCCTGGCCGCATAGTCTTTATAATACTCTGGCAGCGCCTCCTCCGCCTTTCCCACAAAAAACTGTGCGTTTTCAATCCCATTGATCTCCGCGTTCCTCTTCGCATCCTCGATAGCCTGCGGAACAATTTCCACGCCGTAAACCCTGCCCGCTTTCTGTGCCAGAAACAGGGAAATCGTCCCAATTCCGCAATACACATCCCATACAGTCTCTTTCCCCCGAAGCCCGGCATACTCCAACGCCGTCTCATAAAGCTTCTTTGTCTGTACCGGATTTACCTGATAAAAGGACAGCGGCGATATCTGATATTTTATTTCCCCGATATAATCTGTAATATATCCCTGACCCCATAATACGACGACCTCTTTTCCCATAATTACATTCGTCTTCTCTGTATTAATACTGATGGAAATGCTCCTCATACCGGAAATCTCCGCAAGCGCGCCTGTCAGCGCCTCCGCGCGGGGCAATTTTCTTCCATTGATCACCAGGCATACCATAATCTCATCGGTCGCAAATCCATAACGAATCAGCACATGGCGCACCAGCCCCTTGTGCTGCTCTTCATCATAAGGCTCAATATGATACTTTTCCATATACCCAAGGATACAATCCAGTATTTTTTGATTAACCTCCGCCCCCAGCAGACAGTCGTCGCAGGAGATAATCTGATGGGTGCGTCCAGCATAAAATCCGGCCGTCAGCCTTCCATTCTTATCTCTGCCTATGGGAAATTGAGCCTTATTGCGATACCGATACGGTTCCTCCATGCCAAGGGGCGGTTCCATAACCGCCTCCAACGTCTCCTCCGGTATTTTGCCAATGCGTTTTAAGTTATTCAGAACTTTCTGGTTCTTATACTCCAACTGCTTTTCATAGCTTACTTCCTGTATCTGGCAGCCGCCGCACTGGCGCGCGATAGAACAGCGCGGCGCAGCCCGGTACTCGGAAGGCCGGATAACCTTAATCAGTTTCCCATAGCCGTAATTCTTTTTCGCTTTCATTACCTTTACTTCCACCAGATCCCCAATTACCGCGTCTTTAACAAAAAGGGTATAACCCTCAATTCTTCCAATCCCTTCTCCATTTATGCCGAAATCCTCAATTTTCATTGTTACAACATCATTTTTCTTCATATACTTTCCTCTTTTCATTTCTTAAAGCTTACCATAGCAAAAATGCGCTTCTCATACCATTGCATTCCAATGTTTCTGCCGGCGCAGCTTTTATACGCGCATAGCCGCGCCTCTCTTTTTTACAAGCAGCCTCCCCGCAGAAAAAAACAAAAAGCAGATGAAGCCCTGATATGCCCCACCTGCCTGAATATGTGACGATATGCCCAACTGCCGCTATTTTTCAAGACTGCTTCTTCTTAAATTCGTCTCAAACATCCGGTTATATCCCACCCAGTCTTTTGTGTTCTTTTCTTTAAATATTTCTGTCAGCGTCTGCATCTTGGCATCCGCACAGTCTGCAAAATTCAGAGCAAATGCTTCTGGTAAGGCCGGCTTTTTTGGCGAACCATATTCCAATTCTCCATGATGCGCTATAATACAGTGCTTCAATTCACTTGCCAGCTTTTCCGGAAAATCCGGGATCTCCCGCACCGCGTCGCTTACCATCTCCACTCCGATTACGATGTGTCCCAGAAGCTGCCCGTCATCGGTATAATCATTCTTCGGAAATGCAGATAATTCTTTTGTCTTTCCAATATCATGGCACATAGCCGCCGTATACAGCAAATCCTTATTTAAAATGGAGTATGCCCCCGCCATATATTCGCAGAACCTCACTACGCTCAGCGTATGCTCCAGCAATCCGCCTGCGAAGCCGTGATGAACGCTTTTTGCGGCGGAATGCCCCTTAAATATCTTGATAAATTCTTGATCCTTTACAAAGTAATGCTCAATTACCCGCCGGAGATACTGGTTCTTCACCTGACCGCCATAATGCAGCAGTTCCTCGTACATGCTGTCTGCATTCTTGTCCGTTGTAGGCATATAATCCGCCAGATTATACTCATCCTCATAAGCCTTTCGTATCTGGCGGATATTCAACTGCAGCGCGTTATTATAGCTGGTCACATCGCCAAAAACCTCTATGAAATCCATTTCCTCATAATCTGCAATCCCGCCGGAATTAGGATCCCATACCTTCCCGTCCAGAGTTCCTGTCTTATCTTGAAGGAGCAGATTGTCATAAGGTTTTCCGTTTCTCGTCTCCGCCGAACGTTTCCCTTTACACAAATAAATGTTTCTTATGGTTTCGCCTTCGCAAAGCGTGTTAATATATCTCATAATATGATCCTCTTTCTATTAGTTACGACTTCCAACCGTCACATTATATTCAATAGCCACATAGCCGTCTGTACCTTTGCGCATTCCCTCTAATTTGACACTTTTTCCCGCCTCCTGCTTAAGAAGCAGCATCCGGTAGGCAGATAAGGTTACAATCTTTTCCTTTCCAATGCCGACGATTACATCCCCGCTCTGAATACCGGCCGCCATTGCCGGCGAATCTGCCTGTACTTCCTGCACGTATACGCCAAGGGGAATCCCCTGCTGCTGAGAAATATCTTCTGTCACAGTTACGCCGGTAATACCAAAATACGGCACCTGCTCACCGTTCGACAGAAGCTCTATCATACTTTTCAAATCGGAGATTCCATAACCTGTTACCAGATTCATACTATCCTCTTCGGAAATAGTCTGGTCTATCATTCCTACTATTTCGCCCTTGATATTTACCAAAGCGCCGGTTCCGTTTCTAGCTCCCGATATGTCCGTACAGATCAGGCGGTATTCGCCGTCCGGATTCAATATGGTGTTCTTTGGAGATGCTACCACGCCAAATCCCATAGCCCCCGCGTAGCCAAACGGACTGCCCAGCGCAATCACCGTATCCCCCTGGGACACCGTCGCCGACGAACCCAGCGACGCTACTGCAATTCTGCTTTTTGTAGAATCTGATAATCGGTTCTTCTGCACAGAATATACCGCAAATCCAAGGTTCTCATCCTTTTGCTTCAACTGCGCCACATAAGTCTTCCCGTCTGTAAATTTTGCCTGGATGCTCTCCAAATTCCCCGCGACACGGCTGCTGGCAAAAATCAGAAGCTCCGGTCCGTTATCCGCCACAAGAATTCCCGATACGCTGCCAACCTTATCGTATTCCGTTTCCTGCCAGTCGTCCTCTGTTCCCGCGCCCAATACCTCAACCACGCACCGGGAAGTCTCATTTCCCACATCATAAAGCGCCTTATTCATTTCCCTGTAATTGTCAATCGTAAGCGGAGGCGGTTCGATAATTTCCTCCGATACTTCCTCCGTCTCTTCCGGATTCTGATTCTCATCTTCCGGAATCGTTATCTGATCCGGATCATCATGATTCATACGCTCCGCCCAGGGCTTCAGCGCAAAAAATCCCAGACTGGCCGTCAACCCAAACACCAGTCCCAGACATGCATATTTCACAACCATACCCCGCGATATCCTGCCCCGTCCACTCTCGTCCTTCAAAGTTTCCTGCAAGAACGCATACTCTTCCTCGGATTCTGCATCCGGAGGATTCTCCCGATCTCTTGGCTCCTCGTGATATTCCATGGCGCATTTCTCCTCTGATAATCCTTCTAATAGTATACAATACCAACCGCTAATGTTCAATAATTAGTTAGCTGTATCCTTAAGCCTTTCCACCCGCCTGCACGTTGGTTAACGGGCGCAGATTGAAGCAGGCGCCCATAGCTATATCAAACGGAGTAACATTCCGCTGTTTCATCTCCATTAAAATGCTCTTGTACGGTAAAGAAGCAAGTACAATAGCAACTTGTTTTTTTCGTTTAAACGAAATATAATTTCTTGCAGGAGGAAACGATTATGGATTATATAACAACTAAGGAAGCCGCCTTGAAATGGGGGTTTACAAACAGAATGGTACAATATTACTGTAAAGAGGGAAAAATTCAAAAAGCGGAAAAAATAGGAAGCATGTGGATGCTTCCAAAAAGACGCAAAGAAGCATATTGATAAAAGGACTATGGAGGGGAGGGCTAAGGGAAGTGGTCAATAAAATTTTTGTTGTTGAAGATGATATATCAATTTGTGAAATGGTTGATAATTATTTAGTTAGTGAGGATTTTAGGGTAAACGTTT
>CAJURK010000090.1 GCA_910588745.1 uncultured Dorea sp.
CCGTCTGGATTGTGCTTTTCCTTTCCTCTTTTGATTACCTCTAATTAGCCATAAGCTGGATCATGGAGAAAGTAAAATTGTTCGTACAAACGATGAAGTATTTACACTTTTTACAGGTGATATTATATTTAGTTTGATATCAGGGAACGCATGTATAGTGAGCAAGAAGCATGAAGGATATATGTATACGCAAAATTATATAAAATTGTTCACTGATAGTTCTATAAATCCGACATTTCTAGTTTACCTTTTAAATGAAGACCAGAGAATAAAAAAACAGTTTCAGATAGGTTTGCAGGGTTCTTCTATTTTAAAATATACACTGAAACAGTTGAGAGATTTAGAACTGCCGGTATTGCCGTCTTTGGAAAAACAAAAAATTATTGGGGAGATTTATTTTAAACAGTTAAAGGCAGAGGCATTAAAAAAAGGGTAGCGGAAAAAGAAAGGATACTTATATTGCGAAGATTGGAGAGGCAGTGCTATGAATGAGAAGGAGTTTGAAAAAGAGTTAATTCGTTATCTTTCCGGTGAAAGTGCAGTAGATGTGAAATGCGGAATGATTCGTGAAAAGGGCGCTTATATCCAGAAAGCAAAGTTGTGGAAGTATGAACCGCATATCAAGAACACGGAAGCGCTGTGGGATAATTTCAAGAAGATTCTTGAACAACATAATCAAAGCACTTTGGAACACCCGCTAAGCGTGGTAGAGTTTAATCAGGTGAAAAAGATTATTTCGAATCTGCATACTCCATATGAAGCCGGACAATTTCTATATGGACTAAACGGGGTATCGCAGATTGAAATTGATTTGGATGATGGAAGGCATGTATTCCTTATAGTGTTTGACCAGAGAGAGATCGGGGCGGGAGATACGATTTATCAAGTGGTAAATCAAATTAAACGTCCGGCGGTGATAATGGGCAAACAGGATCGACGTTTTGATACAACGTTGTTAATCAACGGCCTTCCGGTTATCCAGATTGAGGAGAAAACAAATACGCATGATATAAATGAAGCGCTGAATCAGATGCACCAATACATAGACGAGAATCAGTACAGGGATATCTTTTCGACGCTGCAGATTTTGGTAGCGATGACGCCGGACAATGTGAAATATATGGCAAATACTACATCGGAAAGGTTTAATAAGGATTTTGCATTTTTTTGGCAGAGAAAAGAAGACAATTCGATTGTGCGGAATTGGAGAGAATTTGCAGATTCTATGCTGAGTATTCCTATGGCTCATCAGATGGCGGTTAACTATATGATTCTCGACGGTACAAAAAACAGAGAGACATTAAAAGTAATGCGTCCCTATCAGGTATATGCTACACAAAAGGTAATTGAAGGGATTAAACGCACGGATTTTGAATCAGGCGATAAAAAAATAGGTTATATTTGGCATACAACAGGCTCGGGGAAAACAATTACCAGTTTTAAAACAGCATGGCTGGCAAGTCGTCTTCCTAATGTAGACAAAGTTGTTTTTGTAGTGGATCGTATTGCTCTTACGAGAAAGACAAATGAAAGATATCGGGCCTATGATCCGGACGGAAATACAGAAGACAGATTACATTCTGGGAGCGTTGAGGAAACAAAAAATACATCCGACTTAAGTCGGAAATTAAAGAGCAGAGATAATAAGATTATTGTGACGTCAGTGCAAAAGCTGGGCGTTTTGGTGAAACGCAAAAGCTTTAAATGTCCGGAAAAAAATATTGTTTTTATTGTAGACGAGGCGCACAGGAGTACCGGAGGGGATACCTTTGCGGCAATTCAGAAGGCGTTTAAGCGGTCCGCATGGGTAGGTTATACAGGTACGCCTATGTTTGACGAAACATGTACAGGTCTTCGTACGGAAGACATTTTTGGAAAATTGCTGCATGCTTATACGATCCGTGAAGCAATTGCAGATAAAAATGTACTTGGCTTTAAAGTAGATTTTGAAACAACAATTGATGAAGAAAAAATGCGGCGCCAGTATCTTCCCGCGTTTTATAAATCACGTTATCCTAAATGGAGCGAGGAACAAATTACAAAAAAGATTGACCATCTGACAGAAAAGGACATAGACGATACGATCGAACCAAGCTTTTATGATGAAAACGAAGAACATATAAGACTGGTAGTGGAAGACGTATTCAAAAATTGGAAAAACCGCTCTAATAACGGAAAGTACAACGCGCTATTTACAACCCATGTGGGAGGCGGCAAAGCCAGTGTTCCAATGGCTATGATGTATTATAGAGAATTTCAGCGGGTGAATGAAGAAAATAAAAAAATGGAAAACTTGCATTAAAGATAGCCGTTACGATCAGTTTGAATACGTCAAATAATGATAGCCAGTTGGAAACAAATAGAGGATTATTTGAAGCGATTGACCAGTATAATAGGGACTTTAATACAGAATTTGAACCGAAAGATATGGAAGGGTATACGGACGATGTGCGGAGTCGTTTGGACCGGACGGCCAGCGATGGGAAATATCTGGATTTGGTGATTGTTGTAGAGCAGCTTTTGACTGGGTTTGATGCTCCGGAACTCAACACTCTTTATGTAGACAGAACCTTAAAAGGAGCCGGTTTAATTCAGGCTTATTCCAGGACAAACCGGATTTCAGACCAGCAGGACAAGCCGTGGGGACGAATTGTTAACTATCGGTGGCCGGTACAAAACGAAAAGCTAATGAATGAAGCTCTTGCTATATATGCTAACAGAGATTCGGCTAATCTCTCTGAGGAAATAAAAAAACGGATGAATGAGGAAGCTGGAATTATTGCAAAGTCATTTCGGCCGGTTTTTGAAGATGTGAGTAAAATAATTGGAGAGCTAAAGAATATGACTGATAGATTTCAAAAGCTTCCGGACAGCGAAAGTCGGAAAGAAAAGATGCTGGAACTTTTGAGACAGTATAATTTAGGTATGGCGAAGCTGAAACAATATAATCCGGAAATTATTAATGGTGAAAAAACAGGGTTTGATTATAGCGATCCGGATCATTTGATTAGAGCTTTGGGGATGCAGCCGGAAGAGGAGACGATGCTTACTACAGTTCTTAGCAATGAATTAAAACGAGAAATCGCAAAGAAAAAGAATATACCGGTTGTTCAGATAGAATTAAGAATGACCCACGTAAAGGATATTGAAATAGACTATGATTATCTGACAGAATTAGTTGAAACACTCTTGAACCAGGTACATGAAAAGGATGAAGAAGGAATTTGTGAAACAAAGGAGAAAATCAGGCAATTTGCAGGCGGACTGGAAGACAGACGTTATGCGTCTCAGATCCTGAATGCGGCAACGACGATTATAAGCGGACTTTACCCGACAGACCCGAATTTTAAGTATCCCGTAAAACTGACGCAAGGGAGCGGGAAGGTGATTCAGGAGGCAAATGATATCAGTATGGAACGATGTTTTCAGGATTTTAGAATCAAATGGGGGATTATAGATATTATTTCCAGTTCAGAAATGAGGATTCTGTTTGAATCGCATCAGTATGGACAGCGTGACTTGGATGATACCGGACGGATCCAGGAAATTATTGCGAAAGGAAGTCAGGGATATAGGGTGTTATCACATGATAAAAAAGTGCAGGAATTGTCTAGGATTAAATATCGTAACGGACTGCGCGACGCTATCTATGAATTGGCGGATAAACTTGCAGATTATTAGAAAGGCGAAAGAGCATGAAAGAGATACAGTTTTTGATGTATGAAGGCGATGGAAGGGTTAAAGTTGTTGTAAAAGACGAAACTCTGTGGGCTACCCAGAAAGCAATTGCAGATTTATTCGGTGTAGGAGTCCCAGCGATAAGTAAGCACCTGAAAAAGATATTTGAATCATAGGTGGGTACATTCTCCGCCCCTTGGGGCGTAACAAACTTTCCCAATACAGTGAAAGGTGGTAAAATGTAAATGGGAAGGAGATGTGTGGATGAGTAAAAATATACGGAAATCCCACAATGTGTCGAAGCTTATGTACCATTTCGTTTTACCAGCAAAATATCGGAGAGTAGTGATAGATGAAAAAGTAGATCAGGTTCTGGAGGAAACCTGCGTGGAAATATCAAAAAGGTATCCGATTTATTTTCTGGAGATAGGGACAGATAAAGATCATGTACACTTTTTAGTACAGTCAGT
>CAJURK010000091.1 GCA_910588745.1 uncultured Dorea sp.
TTCCTCCTTGAATTTGCTTACAGGAAATTCCTTTTTCCTGCATAATTATAAATTTTGTGAAGGTTTTGAATATGAATCAAATGGGGTTTCTGATATGCCGGCAATCTATCCAGAAAAGTACACCTTATTGGACATTAGTAGTCCAATAAGTACACCTTATTGGATCTAGAGATAAAAGGAAAATACAAAAATGAATTGTTTTTTATACGGATAATCGATATAATATAGTCAATGAAAAAGTATTGTTAAACAGAACAGAATATGAGCAATGAACTACCCCGCAGCAGAGCTGCGGGGTATCTGAAGGGTCGCTCCATGAGAAAGTTTGTTACGCAGCAGAGCTGCGGGGAATTAGACCCTGAGAGATTAAAAGGAATGAGAGGGTATATGTATGGCAAGAACAGTTGGAATCGGACATCAAGATTTTGAGCAGTTGATTACCAGCGGTAATTTTTATATAGATAAGACCGGATTTATCAAAGAATGGTGGGAAAACGGCGATGTAGTAACATTGATTACACGACCCCGCCGTTTTGGAAAGACTCTGAACATAAGTATGACAGAACAATTTTTTTCCGTTGAATATGCCGGAAAAGAAGAGTTATTCAGGGATTTATCCATTTGGAAAGAAGAAACATACCGCAGACTGCAGGGAACTTACCCCGTAATCTCTCTTAGTTTTGCCAGTATAAAGGAGACCTCTTTTGATGATGCCAGAAAACAAATCTGTCAGGTTATTAAGGAACTGTATAACAAGCATGATTATTTGCTGGCCGCAGACTGCCTGAACACTGATGAAAAAGAACAATATCAGAAAATCTCCGCTGAAATGGAGAATTATTTAGCGGCAGGCTCTCTCCGCGCTTTATCGAATTATTTAATGCGCTATTATAAGAAAAAAGTAATTATACTCTTAGATGAATATGATACGCCGCTGCAGGAAGCATATGTATATGGATACTGGGAAGAACTGGTTAATTTTACCAGAAGTATGTTCAATGCTGCATTTAAAACAAATCCTTATCTGGAAAAGGCTCTTATGACAGGAATCACACGGGTAAGCAAGGAATCTATTTTTTCAGACTTAAATAATCTGACAGTAGTTACAACGATA
Source organism: uncultured Dorea sp. (assembly GCA_910588745.1). Taxonomy (GTDB): domain Bacteria; phylum Bacillota; class Clostridia; order Lachnospirales; family Lachnospiraceae; genus Claveliimonas. The sequence continues at coordinate 1,115 of CAJURK010000091.1, forward strand.
TCAGACCTGTATGCGGAAAGCTTTGGCTTTACTCAGGAAGAAGTCCGGGATGCCTTGGATGAATATGGTCTTATATCCAAACAGGATGATGTAAAAGACTGGTATGATGGATTTACTTTTGGGAACAAAACGGACATTTATAATCCATGGTCCATCCTGAATTTTTTAAAATATGGAACGTTTTCTGCGTATTGGGCAAACACAAGCAGCAACAGCTTGATTGGAAAATTGATCCGCGAAGGAACTCCTGATATCAAGATTGTAATGGAAGATTTATTAACAGGGAAATCTCTGCACACGCAGATTGATGAGCAGATTGTATTCAGTCAGTTGGACTATGATGGTAATGCTGTTTGGAGCCTTCTCCTTGCAGGAGGCTATTTGAAACTAGAAAACCACACTATAGATTCAGCATCAGGCGCCGAGGAATTTGAACTTGCCCTGACAAATAAAGAGATCCGAATTATGTTCCAGCGGATGATAGAGGGATGGTTTGCCCGGTTTGTTCCGGCATATAATGAATTTATTAAGGCGCTTCTGACAGGAGACTTGGAAGCCATGAATGCGTATATGAACCGGGTATCCGCCGCAACCTTTAGCTATTTTGACACGGGAAAGAACGCGCTGGGAGAAGCCGAGCCGGAACGGTTCTATCACGGCTTTGTACTCGGACTGATGACAGATCTGGCAGACAGATATAAAATTACTTCTAACAGAGAAAGTGGTTTTGGACGTTATGATGTGATGCTTGAACCACTCAATGATACGGACGATGCATTTATCATGGAATTTAAAACATGTAATCCCAATAGGAAAAAAACTTTAGAAGATACAGTTGCGGAAGCCCTCCGACAGATCGAGGAGAAGAACTATGCAGCCAGTTTAACGGCCAGCGGGATTACGCCGGAGCGGATCCGGAAGTATGGATTCGCATTTGAAGGAAAGAAGGTTTTGATTGGCTAGATTTTATACATTATAATAAAAATCCAATAAAATATAATTGCAGGCAGACGCTGAAAGAATAAATGCTGTTTAGACGTAACTATTGGTTTTATCAAATCCTAAATGGTATACTTGAACATGAAATGCCTTGATTGAAATATAGAAGCGGAGGCTGTATTATGAGCAGAACAGTAGGAATTGGCCACCAAAATTTCGGTGATTTAATTGAAAATAATAATTTCTATATAGACAAAACACTGTTTATCAAAGAATGGTGGGAAAGTAATGATGCGGTCACTCTGATTACCCGTCCTAGGCGCTTTGGAAAAACATTAAATCTTAATATGTTGGAATGTTTTTTTTCTGTATCTTACGCAGGCCGCGGGAATTTGTTTGATAACTTGCTTATCTGGAAAGATGATAAGTTCCGCAAGCTTCAGGGGACTTATCCGGTTATTTCTCTAAGTTTTGCAGATGTAAAAGGGACTTGTTTTGAAAATACGAGAAAAAAAATCTGCCAGATAATAACTAATTTATACAATAAGTATGATTTTTTGCTGGATAGTTCTTTACTGAATGACAAAGAAAAAGAACTCTATCAAAAGGTTTCGGCGGAAATGGAAGATTACATTGCTTCGGAATCACTGAAGCTTTTATCTGATTTCCTGATGCGTTACTATGGTAAAAAAGTTCTTATTTTAATGGATGAGTACGATACGCCGATGCAAGAGGCTTATGTAAATGGTTATTGGAACGAATTGGTCAGCTTTAACCGTAATTTGTTCAACTCAGCGTTCAAAACGAATCCTTATCTGGAAAGAGCTGTTATGACAGGTATTACTCGAATCAGTAAGGAATCTATATTTTCTGATCTCAATAATCTAACCGTGGTTACTACGACATCAAATTTATATGCGGATAGTTTTGGATTTACGCAGGAAGAAGTATGGGAAGCTTTAGCGGAATACGGATTAACCAGCCAGAAAGACAAAGTGAAAGATTGGTATGACGGTTTTACTTTTGGAAACAAAAAGGATATTTATAATCCATGGTCTATTTTGAACTATATAAAATACCAATCTTTTTCCACATATTGGGCAAATACAAGCAGCAATAGCCTTGTGGGAAAACTAATTCAACAGGGAAATACGGATATAAAGATTATTATGGAGGATTTACTGAAAGGAAAGACATTTTGTACTTGCATAGATGAACAGGTTGTGTTTAATCAATTAGACTATGACGGAAACGCTATTTGGAGCCTTCTGCTGGCAGGCGGCTATCTAAAAGTAATACGGCATAATGTAGATACCGAATCTGGGATTGAGGAATTTGAACTTGCGATTACCAACAAAGAAGTCCAGATTATGTTTCGGCGGATGATAGAAGGCTGGTTTTCAAGATTTGTTTCTGCATATAATGAATTTATCCGGGGACTCCTCAAGGGGGATCTAGAAGCCATGAACGCATATATGAACCGGGTTACCGCATCAACATTTAGTTATTTTGATACAGGGAGGAATCCTTTGGGAGAGGCCGAACCCGAACGGTTTTATCATGGATTTGTCCTTGGGCTGATCGTGGATTTGGAAGGCAGATATAAGATTACATCTAACCGGGAAAGCGGTTTTGGGCGGTATGATGTGATGCTGGAGCCCTTGAGGGATGAGGACGATGCATTTATCATGGAATTTAAGATATGCCGTTCAAAAAATAAAAAGACATTAGAGGATACGGTCGCAGAAGCTTTAAAGCAAATTGAAGAAAAGAATTACGCGGCAAATTTGAATGCGGCTGGGATTGCGCCGGAGCGGATCCGGAAGTATGGATTTGCATTTGAAGGAAAGCAGGTTTTGATTGGTTGAAATAAAATATTCCTCGATTCCCCAAAAAGCCACATGCCTTCGTAAGATAGAATTACGAAGGCATGTGGCAAAGAAGTAAATATTTAATTTAAGCAGTCAAACCTTAACGGATATTTCGTTTTCCTATGCTTTCCACGGCGCTTTCCCGGAATACCACAGCTTCTCCAGATACTCTTTGTCCCGCA
>CAJURK010000092.1 GCA_910588745.1 uncultured Dorea sp.
AGCAGGAGCCGCCACCTTTAAGGGCGATACCGTGACATTTTCCTGCAGCGCCGGAACAATCACCCTCGCGGAGATTATACAGAAATTAGGATAAGGGAGGCGGAGAAGGATGGCTATAGGGAATTTTGGAACGCTTATCACCTTTGAGACGAGTGACAGAAGAATATTAAATCCGCAGAGTTTCAAGCGCGAAGTATCCGGGCGCTGGGCTACCCATTCCAGGATCGGAAAGAAACCGCTCCGCCAGTTCCTGGGGCCGGACGTTGAAAAGGTTACATTTACCATTAAGCTGGACGCAAGACACGGCGTGAAGCCGCGCAAGACCTTAGAGGCAATAGAGAAATACGTCCGCAACGGTACACCGGAGAATCTTGTAATAGGCGGGAAAAAGGTAGGCAGCAGCAAGATGACCATAAACAGCATAAGCGAGACCTGGGACGAAGTATGGAACGGCGGCGAGTTAGTACGGGCATCCGCAGACCTTACCATCGAGGAATACCCGACATAAGAAGGAGGAGCGCATGAAGTCAATAGTAAAATTTGTAGGCTTCGACTACTTGAGCGCCGGAATCGTAGCCGAGATAAAGCGGAATGTTACAGCGCTGATTGAGACGCCAGAAGGAACATGTCCCGGAGACCGTTCTTACGGAATATCCCAGGACTTTATAGGGCTTCCGATCAACGTAGCAAAGAACAAGGCGGCGCTGGCCGTAATTGATAAGCTGGAGCTATACGAGCCCAGGGCGGAGCTCCGGGAGGTCACAATAGAAGGGGATCCGGCAAACGGCACCATTATAAATTATTTCTTGATCGGGCCAAACGAGGAATACGAGGAGGATCAGGAGGAGGAATAGGAGGCGATTTTTATGGCTGATATGCTTGAGAGCATAGACAATTTACCGGATATAAGCTTTATAGGCAATTTGAAATTAACGGACGTACAGGCGCTTTTACTTAACGCCTTCTACGATAATTACAAACAGATCACCGGGAAGCGCATAACGCTGGCCAGGGCGGACCCGTACCGCGTTATGATGCTTTCAGCGGCGCAAATTATTTACCAGGGCCTGCAGCAGGTAGATAAGGCGGGCAAGATGAATTTTCTTAAATACGCTTATGGGGATTATCTTAAAAACCTTGCAGCCCTTAAGAAGGTCACGGCAAAAGAACCGGAGAAGGCACAAGTACAGGTGCGCTGGAAGCTTGCCGGACCCAGAGAGGCGGCCACACCTATCCCCGCCGGAAGCAGGATAACGGCAGACTACGCCGTCTATTTTGAAACGGCAGACTACGCGGAGATCCCTGCCGGAGATACAGAGATAACTTTAATGATGTATTGCACCGAGGCCGGGGAGCAGGGCAACGGATACATGGCCGGGGAGCTTTCCGTACTGGTTGACCCGGTCGCCTTCATTGAGAGCGTCGCCAACATTGAAACAACGGCCAAGGGTACCGGGGAGGAATCTGATCAGAGTATAGCAGAGCGGACATACCTGGCGCCTTCCAGCTTCTCCACGGCCGGACCGGACGACGCTTATGAGTACTGGGTGAAGGACAGCAACCCATTTATAGGGGATGTTAAAATAACCAGCCCTACACCGGGCTTAGTCGATATCCGCTTTGTAATGGTTGACGGGACCGTCCCGGACGATACCACCATAGCGGCGGTAACGGCAGCCGTAAACCAGAGGGGAAAGCGCCCCCTTACGGATAAGGTAGAGGTGAAGCGTCCGGAAATTGAGGAATACGAGATAGACGTGACCTACTACATAAACATCAGCGACAGCAACGCGGCGACAGCCATCCAGGCGCAGGCGGAAGCAGCCGTGGAGGAATATAAGCTGTGGCAGGCTTCCAGGGTAGGCCGGGACATAAACCCGGATGAGCTTATAGCCAGGCTGAACGACGCAGGGGCAAAGAGGGCGGAAGTCCGCTCGCCAGCGTTCCGCGTCATAGGGGAAACGGCGAAAGCCCAGTGTACCGGGGTAAATATTGTATACGGAGGGCTTGAAAATGATTAGCTACTACGACGGGCAGCTAACGGACATCATGCCCGGAAACATAACCAAAAAGCCGGAGGTAAAGGCGTTAAGCTACGCTTTGCAGCAGGCCTGCCGTCTTCTTTACCGATACAGCCGGAGGCTCTATATTTATTCCAATTTGGACGAGCAGCCGGAGGACGTTATAGACCTTCTGGCTTCGGAGCTTCGCACCCAGTATTACAGGAGTACGCTGGACCTTGACACGAAACGGCGGCTTGTAAAAAATACGCTGATTTGGTACATGAGTGCAGGAACGCCCCATGCGGTAGAGGAGCTTGTTATCGATGTATTCGGCGAAGGGAAGGTGTCTGAATGGTTTGAGTATGGGGGGAATCCTTATTGTTTTAAAATCATCACGGATACCGTGTTGACAGAAGGAATGATGGGCACGTTTTCCGTGATGATTTCCCGGGTGAAAAATACGCGTTCACACCTTGATGGGATTGAAATCCAGCGTAATATATTTTTAGCAGAGCATATAATATGCGCAAGGACATCCAGGATAAAAAACGAATTTTTCCCATCCCATGAGGAAGTTAATCGAAATGAATCTGGTTTTGTATTTGTTTCCGCTGTAAGGAAAAGAACTAAAAATATAATAGTAATGGGGGATAAAAATGGATAGTATGACGAAATACAACCCAATGAAGTTAACAAAAGCGGGAAAAATGCTTTTAGCAAAAGCCCAGGCAGGGGAGTGCGGCATTCATATCACAAAGTTTGCCACAGGATCTGGAACCTATTTGGCTGATGAGGACTATGCCAGTCGTGACGGATTAAAAGAAAAGAAGCAGGAGTTTTCAATTACTTCTATGGAGGTAGAAAACGAAGATTCTATCTTATTGGAAGTGACGATTTCCAATAAGATAGAAGGTGGGGAGGAATTACACACCGGTTATAAGATCCGCGAAATGGCGTTTTATGCTGACGATCCGGATAAAGGGGAAATTTGCTATTGTATCATGGTTGGTACGGATGATTTAAAAATGGATTATCTGCCTGCATATGATGGTGCTATCCCATCAATCATTACAAATTTTTTCCACATTAGAGTATCGAATACGGACAATATAAGTATTAATGTATTTGATGGAGCCAAAGCAGGAAGCCAGGAAGGAATTGGTGGATTCCGGATATATAAAGGAAAGATGCAGTACCTGAATGAAAGCGGAGAATGGATCGATAATGATAGTGACATTGCGAACACAAAAGTGTCCAGCATCCAGGAGCCGGAGCAAGCCGGTCAAAAGTATCCGGAGATAGGAGAAAAGGAGTCCGCAAAAGAAATCTTTGGGAAGCTGTACCGATATGGAAAATCGCTCAAAGCAGATAAGGTGGATGCGGCTGGCGGTGATATTGCCAATACAAAGGTATCAGAATTTGCAGCGGCATCCGGCGAGTTTCCGGTCCCGGCAGCAGGGGAATCTCCCAAAACTCTTTGGGGGAAGGTGAAAAAGTTTTCGGAAGATTTTAAAAACTGGAAAACTGGTGTATGCATGATTGGCCAGATTGTAAATAACTGTACATCGGATGCCGCTAACCTTCCGCTGGCGGCCAGGCAGG
>CAJURK010000093.1 GCA_910588745.1 uncultured Dorea sp.
GCTACAGCTTACTCTATTCTCCCCAGCATAGCTGGGGGATTAGCAATTTCATTCATACATACGCCTCTTTTCTGCATTAACAAATGCACGCTATCACTCAAATATCCATGGCGTGCATTTGATTTTTCTTATTCGATTACTATGCTTGATTTTCGGCAGTTCCTTCCTTCTGCCTGGTAATCTTAGAATATTCCAATCTTCCTTCCTCGCTGATTACGGCAGTGTCCACCCGTACGGCGTCTAAATCCAGCATTCCTCCAACAAATTCTCTCAAGCCTCCCACATCCTCCCGGCATTCTTTGATCCGGCGGTATACTTCTGTTCCATGCATACGCTGCGCCGCCGATATTGCGGAATCCGTATCATTCTCCTGTTTTTCCGGCAAACCATTCTTATACTTCATCATATAAACATTCATATCCTGTTACCCCTTTTCTCTATGTCAGAAAATAATCTGCTCGATCTTCTCCGTAACTTCTCTCAGCTTCTTTTCCAAATCCTCCTGCGCCTTTTTGTCATGTAACTGCATTGCCAAACGAATCTGCATATTAAGAGAGCATTGCTGGTCTTTCAGCGCCGTAAACTTTGTTTTCCGGATATCCGCCGCGAGATTTGCTTGTTGGTTGTTTCCCATCTAAACGCCTCCTTTCCCTTCTCTTTGTTTCTGCCGGATGACACATCAGTCCAGTACAATTTCATGAACTGCCTCTATCAAATCCACAACATAACTCCTGTCTACATGCGATACAGGTTCGTCATCCACAACCGCAATGCAGGAGCTTCCGTCGTACCTGTACAGTTCCAGATGAATCTCCGGATAATTGTCGTTCTCTAAATATAACGTTAAGCTGATTTCTTCTTTTCCCTCCGGTTGTTCTTCCTCAAAATCAGATGCCTTTAAGGCTGTCACCGCCCCTTTAAAATTATCTATTTCCACTTCTTCATCATTGTAATACCAGACTGTTTCCTTTTTCTTATTTTTTGATGTAAGGGTATATTTCTTCCCTTCCAGACTAATATCCGCCTGATAAACATCGCTAAAGTAAACGGGAAGTATCTCCTGGTGGCGAAATTCATGATAAGACGCTCCCATAAACTTCTTATAATCTTCTCCGGCTATCTGATAAACAGTCCGAGAATCTCCGACTCTCGCATAAGCTGTAATTTCTTCTGTTTCCTCATCTTCTGATTCATCTTCCTCTTTGTTTTTGGAATCATCTTCCTCATCCTTCTGTTCTTCCGGAGTCCGCGCAATGCTCAATGTAAAAGAACCTGTCTTTTCTTCTGCTTCTTCCTTATCTTCATCTTCCAGAACTTTATACCGCGTCTTAATTTCAAGCTCCGGTTGATCCAGACCGTATACGGCTAGTTCATCCGCCAAGACATCGTAGGACGCATAGTTTTTTAAACTCATATCTTTCAGCGTTTGCAGATAATCCTCAACATTTGCAGTATCAAGAGGCAGGAACTCCCCTTTCTTTTTTACAAAATAAACGTCCTCTTCACTGTACGCCGCATCTTGGTTCTCTTCATAAACAACCTTAAATTCCTCCTTGCCGGTAAATTGTATTTCCTCCGCATACTCAAACTCGGGAACCTCATCGTGCCGTATCAGATCTTTAAGCTCAAGGCGAAAGGTTTCCATCGGATCATCTTTGACCAGATAAACGTTCCCGTCGCCGATTGATACATATCTTTCCGAATCCATCTCACTGTAGTCGCCCAGCAGAATCTCGTACTTATCTTCCCCGGTTCCTATCCGAATCGTACAGTCCGGATCCTCCAATCCATACTGCCCGTAATCGTTTGCTTCCTCAATGACAAAAGAAACTCCAAATTCTTCAAATGGTTCCAGCAGTTCCATAATTTTATCCTCGTCAACGGGGAACGCTTCGTCTTTGTCGTATATCCACTGTTTATCCTTATGGAATGCAAACTCCTCCGACTCATATTCCCACGAAAGAGACGTCACATCCCCGCCCGGAAGTTCCAGTATCGTCTTGTCGCTGTTCTTTATCTGCTCCTTCTGTTCTTCATATCTGCCGACGCCAAACGTTACCCCACAGGTTATAAACAATATAAAAAGCAGTACAACTATTTTTTTAGACCGGCTCATCCTGTCGCCTCCTTTTCACAATCACACAAATACCAATGCCAAGAAATGCAAGGGGAAATATTCCTATCATCATAACTTTCAGGAAGGACGCCGCAGATTCATTGATTGTAAGGTAATTATAATTCAATGATTTACTCCGGATTGAAACTGCTTCACTTTCTCCGAGCAGCGAAGATAAGGCATTCATCCCCAAATCCAGATTCGCGCCGGAAGAATAGGAATTATACTGCTCCTCCAGAAAATCAGAGGACGCAAACCAGACAATCTGCCCGTTGTTCCCGCAGTCAACGGATACCGCCACCGCAAATGGCCCCGAAACATCTCCCTCTTTCATTTCATAGGAAGTTAAATCATAACCGGCGGCCTTACTGTAGGCTGTTTCTGAAGTCGTCAGCAGCGCTGTAACCGATTCGTTTTCCGCATCGTTGATTGTCAACCCCTGGGAAATCGGCATAATCGCATAATAGTTTTCTTCTATCAAAGGCGCCGTTATCTCGCTGTCATTGATATCCGGCAGCAGAACATAAGGAGCCTGAAATGCGAAATGCTCCCTGTCCGCTTCCACTACAATCCCCTCTTTTGCTTCTACCCCGTAATCGGACAGAAGGCTATAGAGATTCTCCAACGTCCCCTCTTCTACCGGCCCCGCCAGAACCATCAACTTGCCGCCCCCGGCTACGTACTCCGCCAGGATATCTTTTTCTTCCGCTGATATATCGCTGGAAGGCGCATAAATCAATACGCAGTCCGCCTCTTCGGGAACCGCGTCCTCGTTTAATAAGGAGCATGTAACCATTTCTATATTTTCCTTTTCAATCTGATCGCGAAAGACCTCTGAAAGTTCTGCCTCTCCATGCCCTTCCAGCACGTACATCTGCGGCAGTTCCTCCGTGACCACATAGTCAATGGCAGATGTGACGGCTCCTTCCCCGTCAAAGGATACATCATTTGAATATGACATCATATCCGCCTCGCTTAGATAAATATCGTTGTAGCCTATAAAACGGCTCCGCTCGCCGCATTCTACAATCAGGCTGTTATTATCCACCTGCTCTGAAGTATAACTTCTCGGAATCTTCAGCCCTTATTTCATGGGGCTTTCAGAACCTATTTT
>CAJURK010000094.1 GCA_910588745.1 uncultured Dorea sp.
GCGACCTCCTGGTCCCAAACCAGGCGCTCTAGCCAAGCTGAGCCACACCCCGATTGTATTTTATTTTGCTCACTTCCGCGACACAAGACATATTATATAGGAACAACTCCGGCTTGTCAACAACTTTTTTTATTTTTTTCGTCTTTTCGCCCGGCAAAAGTTACTGTTTACCAAATGACATGTGAACTGTAATCGGCAAAAGTTTAACTGATTATAAAATACAGATATTTATAAATACCTCACTTCAAATTGAGCTTCTCCGGCCTTATCAAGTTCCATAACAATATAGCTGGGATGTCTGCCGCTCTGCCGTGGATAAGTAAGGCTCCCCGGATTCAGCGTTATCAAATCTTCCTCTATGAGGAGAGACGGTCTGTGAGTATGCCCATACATTACAATATCCGCCCCAAGCTCCCTGGCCGCTTCCTGAAGATGCTCTTCTGTAATATTAACCATATAGCCATGTCCATGCGTAATAAACACCTTATACCTTCCGATCTTAAAAACCTCTTCATTCGACAGCCCTGACAAAAAATCATTATTGCCTGCGATCATATGGATCGGACAATCCACCATTTGTCGGATATCCGCCATCTGCCGCTCCACATCTCCCAGATGAATCAGCATATCGATAGGTTCTTCCCGCTCCAGCGCCTCCAGCAGAGTATTTAAGGATCTGTGCGTATCGCTTATAATTAATACTTTCATACTTCTATTCCTGTTCTCTCTTTCCATTACTTCCTTCATAAGTAAATTTTCTAACGAATATTCTAACACGAAAACCGGTATGGTACAATCTATTGGTTTCTGCCGTTCGTTTTCTCCGGATTCCATGAGCTTTATTTCCGCCGGCAACAAACGGTTCTTATTTCCTTTTTGCCTCTTCGATCACCGCCCGCATCTTGCGCAGCCCCTCTCCCCTATGGCTCAACTCATTCTTTTTCTCCGGCGCCAGCTCCGCGCTGGTACAGCCATACTCTGGCAGATAGAAAATCGGATCGTAGCCAAATCCATTCTCGCCGGCAATTTCATACCCGATCCTTCCCTCCATGGTTCCCCTGACTACCTTCGTGGTTCCGTCCGGAAATGCCGCCGCAATAGCGCACACGAACCTGGCAGTTCGTTTCTCTTCCGGTACTCCTTCTAACCGGTCAAGCAGCGCGTTATTCTTAATCTGGTACGAGGTATCTTCTCCCAAATACCTTGCAGAATAAATTCCAGGCTCTTTATTCAAATAATCAATTTCCAGGCCGGAATCGTCCGCCAATACAATGCAGTTTGCATATTCCGGATTCTGCGCGGCAGCCTTTCGGATCTCAACAGCCTTAATTACAGCGTTTTCCTCAAAAGTAGAGCCATCCTCCACCACATCGGCGGTAATCCCCGCTTCCTTCTGAGATAAAATCTCCATTCCCAGATCTTTCAGTATCATACGTATTTCTACCATCTTATGATCATTACCAGTAGCAAATATTAATTTTTCCATCATACTGTCCTTTCCTACGTCAAATAAATCTATATTCGATTCCTATCGTTCAAAGCCGCCCTTATTCTAACTAATGTACTTTTAAAAAGTTCGCGGCAATACCCCCTGCGCATCCACAAACCCAGGCGCCATCCTATTAGAGGCGTTTCTTCCTTGGCGGCTTCGGCCCCGGAAACTGATAATAATAAGTCTTTAGCATACCATTATAAATCTTCCGGTTCTTATCTGCCTTGCTGCCAAAATACCGCTCAGCATCCTCATAGCTGGTAATCATATACGCGGACCAGGAATCCAGCATGCGAAAGCTCTCGCCAAACGCTCGGTACAGCTCCGGCAGATCCTTCTTATCCTCCAGCCTTTCTCCATATGGCGGATTTGTGATAATAAACCCATATTTTTTGGGATGCCTGAGATTCCTTACATCTCTCTCCTGAAAATGAATCAGATGATCTACTCCTGCTTCTCTGGCGTTTCTTCTGGCCACCTTCATCACCGACGGATCGATATCATACCCTTGTATATCTACATCTTCCGCGCTGATATCCCCTCTGACCCCTTCATTCGCTTCATCTATCACGTCATACCAATTCTTCTTATCAATCAGATTGTCCCACGCTTCGGCCGTAAAAGACCGGTTCATACCCGGGGCAATATTCGCCGCCATCATAGCCGCTTCTATCGGAAACGTCCCGCTCCCGCAGAACGGATCCACAAGAACCCTGTCTCTTCTCCACGGGGTCAGCATAATCAGCGCCGCCGCCAATGTCTCTGTAATCGGCGCCTTTCCTGACACTTCCCGGTATCCACGCTTGTGCAGAGATACGCCAGAACTGTCAATCCCCACCGTCACGATATCCTTCTTTAGAAATACACGAATCGGATACGCCGCTCCATCCTCCGGAAACCATTCTACACGGTAACGCTCCTGAAGCCTTTTTACCATCGCCTTCTTCATAATAGACTGGATATCCGAAGGACTAAACAGTCTGCTTTTCACAGACGCCGCCTTTGACACCCAGAATTTCCCATTTTTCGGTATGTATTCCTCCCAGGCAAGAGCCTTCGTCTTATCAAACAGCTCCTCAAAGGTCACTGCCCGAAAACTCCCCGCCTTAAGCAGCACCCTCTCTGCCGTCCGCAGAAATATATTTGCCCGGCAAACGGCATCCGCATCTCCCCAGAAGCTTACCCGTCCGTCTTCTACCTCGGTGATCTCATATCCCAGTTCCGTAATCTCTCTTTTTAAGACTGCCTCCAGGCCAAAATGGCAGGGCGCAATCAGCTCAAATCTTTTCATATTCTTCTCCAGACTCTTTTTACTGCATCAAGCTATCACATATCTTATAATATCCTCTGCCCTTCCATCTTACTTGCCTGCCTTCCCCATTGTCAAGAGTACATCTTCTTTTACCTTATAGGAAATTGCGGCGCAGTTACAGTTCACAGGTCATTTGGTAAACAGCGGGTTGGATCAGGAGCATGTTTCTAAGCAGACAATTCGGGAGTGTTTTTAATGGAATTGAAATAGCAGCTTATGCAGACTTAGACGCGAAGGC
>CAJURK010000095.1 GCA_910588745.1 uncultured Dorea sp.
AAAATAGGTTCTGAAAGCCTTATAAAATCAAGGCTGAAGATTCCGAGAAGTTATTCCAGTGGAAAGGTGGATTGCATCATATCCGGTATCCTCAGCCATCTTCGCATAGATCAATGCATCCTCAACAGAAGACCCTGCATCCAGAAATTCATCTGCGCTTAACCTTAAAATAATCGGATAGTCTTTTCCACAGACCTTTCGGATTTCCTGATAACAATATTCCACAAAACGGAAGCGGTTCTCATAAGAACCTCCAAATTCGTCTACCCGCTTATTGGTAAATTTGGACAAAAACTGTGCTCCCAAATATCCATGTGCCGCATGCATCTCTATTCCGTCAAATCCTGCTTTCTGTGCGATCCGCGCTGCCTTCCCATACATGCTGATCAGCTCATATACCTCTTCATTGCTATATTCCCTAACCTTCTCCAGATAATTTATCGCTGCAATTGCGGAAGGTCCAGCAGGCTGGACTCCTGTATTTTTCTCCACGCACATCATCCCCGAATGATGAAGCTGGGCGAAAGTCTTTGCTCCATTTTTATGTACAGCGTCTGTATATTTTTTCAGGTTTGGAATAAATGATTCATCCCACAGCCCTACTTCTTTGGCATTGCCCACACCGTAAGGCGAAATCGCCATATATTCCGGTATAATAAGCGCAAATCCTCCCTTCGCCCTTGCAGAAAAATAAGCGATTGACTGTTCTGAAAATTTATGCTCTTCCGTTGTCGTCCCGCTGTCCATTGCTGGCATAACCAGCCGGTTCTTTAACGTAACGCCGCCTATCTGTATTGGCTCAAATATATTATCAAAACTCATACTCTTATCCTTTCTTACCACCGGTCAACCATTGCATCCAAGAAAATTGCCTTTGCATCCTCTGGCTTTACCATTCTCGGATTATTCTTATTGCAGCTGTTTGCCGCCGCCGCTTCACAAAATTCATCGATTTCTTTCGGATCTTTTATATAATCACTCAGCTTCGGGAATCCAATGTCATGCAGTAATTCTTCCACGGCTGCAACCGCTGCTTCTGCTGCCTGAATATCGCTCATTCCTTCGGTATCTACCCCAAATGCCTTTGCAATGTTTGCGAACCGTTCTGGGAAGGCCTTTCTGTTAAACCTCATCCCGGCTGGCAGGAGGACTCCGACAGATTTCCCATGGGAAACTTCATGATGATACTTCTGTATCATACCCGCCATTCCATGGATGCACCCCACGTCAAGTTCCAGTACAAACCCTGCCATCATAGCCGACCACATCATTCTCTCCCTTGCCTGAACATCCACATCTCCGCAAAAATATGCTTTCCTTAGATTCCGTGCCGCCAGTTCAATAGCACTGAGGGCAATAGCGTCATGGAACGGATCAAAGATATACGCCATCTTCTTACAGGTATATGCTTCAATTGCATGTACCAGCGCGTCAACCCCCACCTCTGCGGTAACTTCCGCAGGCATCGTCATTGCAAACTTTGGATCCATGCACACTATATCCGCATAGAATAAGGATTCCATCACATCCGATTTACGGTCAATCTTCGTATTCGTAATCACCGCATGGGGACTTACTTCGCTTCCGGTTCCGGATGTGGTCGGCACAAGTACCAGCCTTTCTCGTCCATTTGTAAAAAATTTCCGATTCGGCGTACTACGTCCATAATCCATAATATCTCCTTCATGGCGTACCATTGCGACAATTCCTTTCGCACAATCCATGGAACTTCCGCCGCCGATGCCAATCACAATGTCACAGGCTTCTTTTTTATATACTTCCATACCGTTCATCACTTCATAATCTTTTGGATTCGGCGATACCCTGTCATATAAAACATAGCAGATTCCTGCATTCTCCAATGTATGTATTACAGATTGGAAATAACTAATTCCCGACAATACATGATCCGTTACAATCAACGCTTTTTCTGCGCCTGCCTGTGATAAGATTTCCGGAAGGCGTCCGGCGCATCCGGCGCCAGACATTACCTCTGTCCTTCCAATATGAAATGTAAAACAACTGCTCATATTTTCTCTCTCCTATTCCATGGTGACAGCAATCTTTTCCCCTGCTTTCACCATCTGGCCTGTCTCTGCCTTCACTATCCGGTCATCAATATTCGTAAACACCTGAATAATGACCGTATCTTTTCCAAGTTCCTGTATCCTCTCCAAATCCATCACGGCAATTTCCTGTCCCGCGCTTACCGTATCGCCTGCTGAGACTTTAATTTCAAAACCGTCTCCATCCAGTTCGACTGTGTCTAACCCCATATGCAAAATAATTTCTTTTCCGTCTGACGCTACAATTCCAAACGCGTGCTTCGTTGGGAAAATGCTGTCAATCTTTCCATCTACCGGAGAAACTACCCTTCCATTTTTAGGAATGATGGCATAGCCGTCGCCCATCGTTTTTTGGGAGAACACCTCGTCCGTTACTTCATTAATCGCAATCAGCCTGCCCTCCGCAAACGCTTGATACCCCGCGGGTTTCACAGATGCTGCGGTTCCCATACCGCCCGCTATCATATGCTTGATTGTATTGGCAATCTTCTCGCTTGCGCTTCCATATACCAGCTGCACATTATCGCTTCCCGGCGTAACTACAGCCTTCGCGCCGATTTCTTTATAGCTGTCCAAATCAACAACCGACCTGTCACATACCTTTGCCCTAACTCTGGTAATACAGTTTGTGATAGATTTAATATTTGCTGCCCCTCCCAGATACGCAAGTACCCTTCCCGGCAGTTCCTCTGCATTATTTTCCAGCTCTGCTTCTAATGCAATATCGCTTTCATCTTCACGGCCTATTGTTTTTATATTCCGCTTTAAAATATAAGTCTGTTGGATTGGACTCACTGTTTTTGATGACCAGCTGCTCCGTCTGTTTGGTGCGAATGATGTTCTTCTGCCATTGGCAAAGGCATATCTTCGCCCTATCCAATTTGTGATTCCGGCATATCCGTTCACGCAAATGCTCGCCGCTTACCTGAGAA
>CAJURK010000096.1 GCA_910588745.1 uncultured Dorea sp.
AAATCGGTGGCTCCGAAACTTTAAAACAGTGGCTCTCAAGCATTAGAATAATCAGTTAAGCAAAGGCTCGGAGATATTTGAAGAGATACTGGAACACCCGGAATCTTTTGGGAAAGTAATGTTGTATCCGGAACTGGACGCATAGGAAACTGGCGGAAGATAAGATAACCAGCGGACAGGCGCGAGGCAGGCTTAACAGAAAGTGTCGGTGATAAGAAATGAATATTTCCCCAATCAATCAGAGATGTGAACAAATTATATCAATGCTGCTTTCGGAGAATGAGTATCTTTCAGTCCGGGAGATTGCCGATGTTATGCAGGTGTCGAAAAGAACGATTTACAGCGATATTTCGGATATCAACTACTGGCTGAAGGCGTATCAGCTTCCGGAACTGGAAGTGGCCAGGGGCGAATCCGGATAGAGAATAAATATAAGGTTCAGATTTCCGGCCTCCTGATGGGGAATAAGGATGGGTATATCTTTTTTCCCTCAGAGAGAGTGAATATTGTCATTTGCTATATCATGCTGAATGAGAGCCCCGTTCTTGTAAGCAATCTAATGGATTACTGCAGGGTGAGCCGCAATACCATATTCAGCGATCTGCGGATCGTAACTAACCGGCTGAAAGAATTCTCCTGCGGCCTTAGATATACGGCGGGCCGGGGCTATCAGATTGAAGGGGAAACCATTCAGGTCAGGGCGGTTTTTATTTCCTGCTTAAATGAGAACCGCATCCTTTTAGAGCAGGGAGTGCTGGAACTCCCCGGGCAGGAAAACGCCGGGATATATCTGGAGAGGCTAAAACAGATTGAACGGAGAATGAATGTGAATTACATTGTGGGAAATTTGTACAGCTTAACGGCGCTTTTGGCATTGATGTACCGGGAGCAGAACCAACAGTTTCTCCAGAATATGAAATTGGAGGCGGTTGAAGTATCAGAGGTCTTCGGGTTTGTAAAAGAAGAATTTCAGGATTTGTGCAGAGAAGAGCAGAAATATTTGAGCATTCATCTGCTGGGTTCCAGAATCAATTTTCTGCCCGAAGATTATTTTGAAAAATATGCCAGTCAGGAATTAACAGAACTGGTTCAGTCGCTGATTGCAGAATTTGAATATACGGCTTGCATATATTTTCAGGACAAGGAGGGGCTGAAGCGGGATTTACTGCAGCATCTTATGACGGCTCAATACCGGTACATGTACGGGATACAGATTGAAAATTTTATCTGTGAAGATGTCCGCAGGGCATACCCAAGCCTTTTTTCGGTTACGAAAGCCGTAATGAAATATGCGGAGCAGTATTACGGAGTACCGATACAGGATAACGAGGCGGCCTATATCGCGCTGTATTTCGGGACGCATTTAAAAGGCGTTCAATTAGAGGAACAACTGCGGATTATGATCGTGTGCGCCAGCGGCGTGTCCACCGGACGGATGCTGGAACAGGAGATCCGCGGCCTCCTGCCCTATGCAAAAATCGTAGGAATTTTTGATTATATTAAGTTCCAGAGGCTTCAGGATTATTGCGACCTGATTATTTCGTCTATAAAAATAGACGCGGCGGTCCCCACGATTACCGTGCATCCGGTGCTGACGGAAGAGGATAAGAAAAAGATATTGAACCATAGCCTGGTATCCGGACAGAATCCGGCATGTTTGGAGAAGACTCTGTTCGATACGCTGAAAAAGTATGTAAAGGAATCGGAACAGGAACGGTTCCGGAAAGATATAGCAAAGTGTATTTTAAAAGATAACAGTGCCGGAGTTCGGGGGGAGATAAGGAAGGGCTTCTGGATTATCTTACGGCGGATAAGATCCGTATTTTTAAGAAGGAATATATGTGGGAAGAGGCGACTTATCTATCCGGACAGTGTTTGGTGGAGAACGGGAGTATCGCCGCGGATTATCTGGAGGAAATCGTAAAGAATTTTCATAGATTCGGAACTTACATGTTTATAGACGAAAATACGGTACTTGCCCATGCAGAGCCGGAGGCGGGGGTAAATACGCTGGACATTGCGTTCGCTTTTTTCAAAGAACCGGTGCGCTTTGAAAAGAACCGGGAAGCAAAGCTCATTATTGTTTTTGCAGTACCGGATTACGAAGAGCATATACGGATATCCGGCGATATCTTGAAAGTGGCGGGCTGCAAAGATTATGTGGATACCATGCTCCATATGAATTGTGAAAATGAAATCATGACGGCGCTGCAGAGTATTCTGCAAAAGCCGGCGGATTAGAACTAATAAAAAAGCCGGGGCGTCTCCCGGAACCAATCGTTTTTGTGAAAGATTGTTCCACAATATAGAGTTTGAAATGACAAGGAAATTTAACATATGAATTTCATTGTAAATACGGGATTTTTTTTGTATAATTAAAGTGTGGCAGGCGTAGGTCATATTATATCTTGTGCAATGGATTTTAAGAAATTGAGGTGTGGAAATGCAGAACGATACAAAACAGACGCAGGAAGTTATGGCAAAGCGTACCGCAAAAAACAGCGTATTCCTTGACCTTTTTCAAAACAAGAGTTATCTGCTAAAGCTGTATAAAACGCTCCACCCAGAGGACACCACAGCGACAGAGGATTCCCTAACTGATGTAACAATAGAAAATGTGCTGACCGACAATCTGTATAATGACTTAGGCTTTATTGTCAACAATAAGCTGATGATTCTCATAGAAGCACAGTCTATATGGACAATGAATATTTTAGTAAGAGTTTTGCTGTATTTGGCGCAAAGTTATCACGAATATTTTCAACGTACCAGCCAAAACTATTACAAAAGCAAGAAAGTGAAAATGC
>CAJURK010000097.1 GCA_910588745.1 uncultured Dorea sp.
TCGTACGAATCACACCTGCCCCTGTTTGGAACTATCTATTTCCCGACAGCCCCTTGTTCATTGTTCGTCAAATGCGGGAATAGCAACAATTCTTTCACATCCTATGCCGAAAATCCATACTATGTATTGTAAATGTTTTGAAAGGAGTACATGAGTATGCCGAATTACCGTTATAACATGCCGGAATATGAACGAAGAAATGGATGCGGAAGCTGCACTCAGCCAACGCCCCGCAGAAGTTCCCAACAGAGCTGCGGCGGAACAAGGGAAACCATTGTCACAGTGCAGAGTTCCTGCGAGCCGGCAAGAAAATCCTGCGAAGTGCCGTGCAGGGATTTTCGGGAGCCTAGGGAAGCGTCCTGTGCAGTCAGCGATAATTATGATGCTTTAGCTGGAATGCCGATTGCAATGGCATATGTGCCGTGGCAGATATGGCGTAAGATTTATGATGACGAGAAGGCATTTTGCCGTGGCACAATTTTTGAAGAATTAGATAAACCTTTTCGGGGGATGGGGGGTGTCCGCTGATGGCTGATAACAGGCCTTGCAGGAAAGAACTAATGAATCGAATCAATACCGCCAGTTTTGCGGTGGATGATGCGAAGCTATTTCTGGATACGCACCCATGCGATACGGAGGCTTTAGAATATTTCAATGAATTCCAGCAAATCCGGAAATGCGCGCTAAAAGAGTATGCCAGATATTACGGTCCCCTGACCATTGACACAGTGGATGCTGACGAATGCGACAGGTGGAATTGGATTAATGAACCATGGCCATGGCAGGAAGGGGGATGCTAGTATATGTGGAATTATGAGAAAAGACTGCAGTATCCAGTAAAAATTACACAGACAAACCCGAAAATTGCCCAGGTGATTATTACTCAGTTTGGAGGCCCGGATGGCAGTAACCTATAATATTGTCTGAAGCCTGATAAACAGAGAGGTTACGATATGTAGAGATGGAATATCAGGCGTTGGTTTTCCTTATCGTAAACAATATCTTCCACAAGCCCGCGCATGAAAGAGCCTTTTGTTTCATAGTCTACGTCAGGATTTTTTATAACATCGTATACGTTGCGGACCCTGGCAAGAACGTCTTCCTTGGATGGTTTTTTACTGGCGGGGACATTCTGCAGCTCATCAATCTGCTTCTGGATATCTGCACGCGCTTTTCGGAGGCGTTCCTTGTTCATCTTATATTCTTCCAGAGTATCCACTCCGTTTTCAAATGCGAGCTGTATCCGGTATTCTCTGGAAGTGATTTTCTCTAATTCATCCAGAAGGGAGTCTCGCTGTGATAGTTGTTTATCCGTTTGGGGAGCGTGGTACTCATATTCAAAATCCAATCCTGCTAGAAGTTTGTCAAAGTATTCGTATACTGCAGCAACTGCCTTCTTTTCACTGATGGCTACAGACCCGGGATGAATGCCTTTTGAGTACCGGTAGCATTGGAAGCCGGGGGAAGTGCGGTTGCTTCCGTTATAAGAGAGGGAGGCTCCGCAGGAACCGCACTTTAATAAACCTGACAGCCAGTGCCGGCAGGAAGAAATATCATGGCGTTTATGGGGTTTATGCTGCCTGCGTATCCGATCCATGCGGCTGTCAAACCGTTCTTTGTCAAACCGGACTTCGTGGCTTCCCGTGAAAGATACGCCGTTCCATACAACCAGTCCATAATAGAATGGATTGGTTAGTATACGTTCGACGCTGCGGCTTTCAAACGGATTGCCGCGTTTGGTCTTATAGCCCATTGTATTTACGTTTCGTGCAATTTTAGTAAAATCAGCATTCTTATAATCGAATTGGTCGGCCATATAATTAACAATCTTAAATTCTTCTTCGCTGATGACAAAAGGTTTTCCGCCTCCTACGGCCTTGTAGCCGAGAGGCGGGGAAGACTGATAGCCTTCCTTTAGCGCTTTTTCCTTCATACCCCGCAGGACCTCACCGGAAAGGCGGATCGAATAATATTCGTCCATCCATTCAATAATCCGTTCAATCAGGCTGCCGAAGGGGCCTTCTATCAGGGGTTCGGAAATACTTACAACGTCTACACTATGCTGCTTTTTCAGCAGGGATTTGTAGACAATGGACTCTTCCTGGTTTCTGGCAAAACGGCTGAACTTCCAGACAAGGATTGTATCTACCGGATGATCGTCAGACTTCGCCAGGCTGATCATGCGCTGGAACTCAGGGCGTTTGTCAGCTTTCCGGCCAGAGACGCCGATCTCAAAAAATACTTCGAGAAGAATAATATTGTTATTTTTCGCGTAATCGCGCAGGAGTTTTTCTTGTGAGTCCGGGGAGAGCTCTTCCTGTTTGTCAGTTGAGACACGCACATAACCATAGCCATATTTCAGTTCCATTCCTATCACCTTCCTTTGTAATGATATGAAAAAAGAGTATAAAAATAACGCCTGCTTGCAAGACGTTTCTGGAAATGATATAATTCTCTTGTTGAGGGAGATATTATCTTTCCGGAATGTCCGGCAGGTAGTGTCTATGAAACCGTCTCAGGAATGGGGCGGTTTTTACTTTATTCATCCCAATTGATATTTTCTTCAGATGTAAAT
>CAJURK010000098.1 GCA_910588745.1 uncultured Dorea sp.
CTTTCATGCAGGTACTCAAAGCTGTACTCAACGAAATGATCGTGGAAGAGTACATTATATTTGATTTTATGAAAGAGTTTAATAAGGAGTATTATGACGAAGTAAAGGGGATTTTTAAAAACCAAAGAGCAAATGAAATACCTATGACGCCTGATTTTGTAGAGGCATCCAAAGAGGCAAAACTTTTTATCCGTACCGGGGAATTACGCCCCGCGTCGAATATCATGCTTGTTTCGGCGTCGGGAGTGAAGGAAGTATGCGAGAGTTTGGATATTTGCTTTTCCTCGGTAAACTAAATTTTACAGGGAAGTGTGAAAAATGAAGATTTCATTCTGATTTGTGATACTGACCTGGCGGAGGAATGGAGAGTTTTATGAGATGTATTTCTAAAAATATGTTTTGGACAGGAGGACGGAAAGATGGACAATTTTATTTATGATATTCCGACAAAGGTTTATTTCGGAGAAAATCAGCTTGGACATTTGGGAGACGAGCTGGGAAGATTTGGGAAACGTGTTCTGCTTGTATATGGAGGCGGATCCATAAAAAAGTCGGGACTATATGAGCAGGTTGTGAACGAGATGAAGAAAAGCGGGCTGGAGATTTTTGAACTGTCTGGGATTGCGCCCAATCCCCGTATTGATTCTGTACGTCAGGGTGTGAAACTCTGCAAAGAAAATAAGATTGATGTGTTATTGGCCGTTGGCGGAGGCTCCACCATTGACGCGGCAAAATTCGTAGCGGCAGGCTCATGCGTAGATTTTGACGCATGGGATTTTTTCAGTAAATCGGCGCCGATTAAAAAGACATTGCCGATCGTTACCATACTGACACTTGCCGCAACCGGCTCGGAGATGGACGACGGCGGTGTGATCAGTAATCCGGAAACAAGAGAAAAAATAGGGCTGGGGGCGCCGCCGCTTCGTCCGAAAGTTTCTTTCCTTGATCCCACACTCACATATAGCGTAAGCAGATACCAGACGGCATGCGGTGCGGTTGACATCATGTCCCATATTATGGAAGTGTATTTTAATACGGATGAAAGTCTGTATATGTTAGACTGTATTGCGGAAGGGTTGTTGAAGACCGTTATCCGCTATGCGCCAATAGCCCTGGAAAAGCCGGATGATTATGAAGCGCGCGCAAACTTAATGTGGGCGTCATCCTGGGCGCTCAACGGCTTTCTTCCCGGCGGCAGAAAGCATGCAATGGATTGGAGCTGCCATCCAATGGAACATGAATTATCTGCAATCTACGATATCACACATGGTTTGGGGCTGGCGATTCTTACACCTCGCTGGATGAAATAGTGTCTGGATGAAACAACACTTTCCAGATTTGTCAAATTTGGGACTAATGTGTTTGGAATAGATCCGGAATCAGAGCCGATGGAGATTGCAGAGAAAAGCATAGAAATGCTTTCGAAGTTCTTTTTCGAAACACTTGGTCTGGATGATACGTTTACGAAGGTTGGAATTAAAAAAGAAGATTTTCCGCTTATGGCAAAACGGGCCTGCGGCGGCGATATTCTGGTAAATGGTGTGAAACCACTGCATCAGGAAGATATTGAAAAGATTTATGAGATGTGTGGGGAACCGTTCTGAAACTAATATATGAATAATACGTGAAACAACATAGTGTTATGCTGTTTCACGTATTAATTTTTTACTTTTTTCCAGTAATCCTATCCTTTTTGCCGCATAATTGATACAGGAACAGAATCGTTCCTTTTGCTTTTCCTTCGGTAAGAATACATTCTCTGGTTCCAAAAAGCTATGAAAAATCTCCGCAGTACGCCTCTATTTCTCTCTTTTTCATGCCTGTTTTCCCCTATGCCATACCGTGCTTTTTCAGCATATCCTGTTCATGCTTTAATAGATACGCCGCTTCTTTATCCAGGAACTCTTCTGAAGCCGGATCCAGATTTCGCCACACCTTAATGTCTCTTCCGACTTCTCCGCCCATCTGTATAAAGGGCTCAGAAACAATTCTTCCTTTATAATTGATATTACACAAATTATTCGCCTCTTTTTTGTCTGATTTTTTTAGAAACTTTCACGGAGGTCAAATTACTTTTCAGCCTGCTGAGTTGATTTTGCATTGCAAATTAGTATATACTATAAGCGCAATGGAATGCGAAAGGAATTGATATGATCCGGACAGAGAAAGGAGCAGAATTTGGAAGAATATCAGCAGGAGCAAAAAGGAAACGCAATCTGTACAACTGGCTTAATTGTAATAAACATCGGTGTTTTCCTGATTTTGATGTTACTGGGGGAGGAGAATAATCCGGCATTTATACGAGAATACGGCGCAATGTATGGACCGTATATTATAGAAAAGCATGAGTATTATCGGTTATTCAGCAGTATGTTTCTCCATTTCGGGATTCAGCATCTGATGAATAATATGGT